>LJCR01002526.1 GCA_001399705.1 Kouleothrix aurantiaca | reverse complement strand
CCCAGCCCGGCCTGAGGACCGCCGCCGCCGCCTGGATCTACGCGGGCGGCGCGCACCACACCGGCTACAGCTACGACCTCACCGCCGAGCACATGGCCGATTTTGCCGAGATGGCCGGCATGGAATATTTGCTGATCGACAACAGCACCACGGTGGCGGGCTTCAAGAAAGAGCTGCGCTGGAACGACCTGTACTACCATCTGGCCAAGGGCATCTAGCGCGCTGGAGCGCAGGGGTTAGGGGATGGCGATTGCGATGCTGAGGTTTTCCCTATTTCCACATCGCTCGCCTGGTAGTGCCGAAGTGCGATTTTGGCCCATTCGTATTGGCGGGGTGCGACAAAGTCGCCCCCGCCAATCATCGTTGTATGCGTTTTTTCCGCGCAACGCGGAAAACCGCAGACAAAGAAGAATATAAGTACCTCTCTGCCGCCTGTAGTGAGCTTGCCGAACTAAAAGCTACGCACGCTAAGCGCGTAAGCTCTCAACCCAACACTTTCCACACCGCGCCTTAACAATTCCTACAAAGCCACCGGGTATTCTTGCACTATTACACGTGCCGCATCGCAGATACTTGCCAGCGGCTAGAAGCTGGCACGATGCACTGGCACGCATAGTTCGAGAAAGGAACGCCCGTGGAAGACCGCGATATTTACGACCTGGGTTTGCAGGCCGACCTGGCCATGTTCACGCGCACGCCGATTGCGCGCCGGCAGATTCTGAAGATGGGTGCCGTCGGCATTGGCCTGCTGCTGGCCGGCTGCGGCGCAAACGCCACGTCGGGCTCGTCCTCATCGTCCTCACCCACCGCCGCTTCGTCTGGCGCAACTTCGCCGACGGCGGCCAGTGGCGCGGCCAGCACAAGCGCGACGGCCACCGGCAGCAGCGCGGCGGCATGCGTTGGCGAGATTCCCGAGGAGACCGCCGGCCCCTACCCGGCCGACGGCTCCAACGCCTCGAATCAGTCGCTCAACGC
>LJCR01002525.1 GCA_001399705.1 Kouleothrix aurantiaca | reverse complement strand
CCGAAGCTGGAGCTGGCGCGCCGGACCATCCCGCGCCGGGTGTATACGCAGGCGCACATGGACGTAGTGGCGGAAGCGATCAAGGCAGTGTACGATGCGCGCGAGCAGACGCGTGGCCTGCGCATGGTCTACGAGCCGAAGTACCTGCGCTTCTTCCAGGCGCGCTTCGAGCGCTTGTAAAGCGGCGGGTGCCCGTGCAGCGGCGGCCCGTGATCGCGCATCGCGCCGCCGCTGCACGTTTTATTCGCCCAGCGCCACAGCATTGTCGCGCACGCGCGCCAGGCAGCGCCGCAGCACGATCAGGTCTTCTTCGGGGATGCCGGCGGTGAGCAGCGCCTGGAACGACGCCCGCCGCTGCTGCATGCTGGCCGCCAGCGCCTGCCCGTCGGGCGCGAGCGCCACCAGCGTATAGCGGTTATCGTGGGGGTCGGTGCGGCGCTGCACCAGCCCGTCCTCTTCGAGCTGCTTGACCTGCCGCGTGATCGCGGCGCCGTCGAGGTGCAGCTGCTGCTGCAGCGCCGCCTGGCTGATCTCGCCCGCGCGCTGCAGCGTCGAAAGAATTTGCCAGCGCGTCTTGCCCATCCCAACGTGGCGCTCGAACGGCGGCACCAGCGCGTGGTAGGTGCGCGCAATCATCTGAACCACGGTTTCACCTGTAGCTGGCGGCGCTGCTTCAAGCGTCATTTCGTCTGCCATTGTCGCGCTCCTTTGGGCGATTGGGTCGCGCTAGAGCGCGCCAAGGCCGCCTTCGTCCAGGCCTTCGCGCCGCGCCTCGGCAATTGCCGCCACCGAAACCTGCGCCTTGCGCATCAGCATCACCAGCACGAGCACCAGCAGCGCCGCGCCAAACGAAAGCCAGAAGCCGGCGCGAATACCCGCCGCCAGCGCGCTGCGGCTCAGCTCCAGCAGGTTTTGCAGCTGTGCCGGGCTATCTGGCCCGATCTGCTGCGCTATTGTATTCAGCGCCGCCTGCGCG
>LJCR01002524.1 GCA_001399705.1 Kouleothrix aurantiaca | reverse complement strand
GTATAGATCGAGAGGCCCTGGTTGGCGAACTGCGGGCCGTACTCTTCGCTTTCTTCCAGCAGCTTGCGCACATAAAACACGAAGTGCGGCGCGTTGATTGGCGCAACCTGGCTGGAGAAGGTCAGGTCTTCGGCGGCGGCGGCGCGCGCCTGCGCTTCGGTTACATACCCTTCGTCGACCATTTGCGTCAGCACGGCGGCCTGGCGCTTCTTGGGGATGGCCGTGCCAGCCGGGAATTCGTACGTTGGCGAAAGCCAGTCGTTGCCGAGGCGGACGCCGCGCAGCACACCACCTTCGAGGTAGTTGATCGGGTCGTAGACGTTGGGCAGCTGTGGCAAGCCGGCCAGCAACGAGGCCTGGGCCAGCGTCAGCTCGCTGGCGTGGCGGTTGAAATACACATTCGAGGCTGCCTCGATACCATAGGCCAGGTTGCCATAGTAGATCTCGTTCAGGTACAGCTCGAGAATATCGTTCTTGCTGTATTGCTGCGAAAGCTCCTGGGCCAGAATGATCTCGGTGATCTTGCGCCGGTAGCGGTTTTCCGGCGCTTTTTCCTCTTCGCTCAGCACCGCCTGCTTGATCAGCTGCTGCGTGATGGTGGAAGCGCCGCCCTGCTCCTCGCCCGCGCTCAGCGCGCGGTAGGCCGCTTTCATAATGCCTTCGTAGTCGACGCCGCTGTTTTTGAAGAAGGTTTTATCTTCGATCGAGACAGTTGCGTGGATCAGCAGCGGAGAAATTTGCGCAAGTGGAACCCGCGTGCGCTTTCCAGCGTCAAAGAATTCATAAAGAAGTTTGCCGTTTCGATCGTAGATGCGCGAGGTCTGAAAGCCCTCGTGCTTTTGCAGCGTATCGAGGCGGCCCTGCAGCGAGTTGGCAAGCTGGGCATAGGCGCCATAGACCGAGCCTGCGCCAAACAGTGTGGTGAACACGCCCAGCAGCACCAGCGCCAGCAGGATGCGTGAAGACCATTTAATTGC
>LJCR01002523.1 GCA_001399705.1 Kouleothrix aurantiaca | reverse complement strand
GTAGCCGGGGCCATCGCGAAACGCCCAGCCGCGCTCGTCGCGGATCGGGTCGACCACCGACATGGAAATCACGTCTTCCAGCCCAAGCAGGCGCCGCACGATGATCGAGCGGTGCGCCCACGGGCAGGCCAGCGAGACATACAGGTGGTAGCGGCCCGCTTCGGCTGGAAAGCCCGACGAGCCGTCGGCGGTGATGCGATCGCGGATCGAATATTCCTGGCGAACAAACTCGCCGCGAGCGCTGGTTTCGGCCTGGAATTGTGGCGTGCTGACCATGGGGCTGCCTTCCTGCTGGGGCGCGAATGCTGCGGGCATTCTACGTCGCGCAGCGGGAAGGCGCAACTGCGCGTTACGCCTCGGCCTGCCACTCGGCCAGCGGGCGCACGGGCGCGTCGCCGGCGTCGGGGCCGGGCGCGAGCAGCACAGCGATGCGCAGATCGGTTGCGGGTGCAGCGAGCTTCACGCTGAGCTTGCTGATGCCTTTGGTGGGTTTCTGCGGTGCTTCCAGCTTCACTGGCTCGGCCACAAACTGCGCGCCGGCCGGCGAGAGAATGCGCGCGCTCAGGGTCGCGCCACCCAGCGTCAGCGTCGCGCGCTCGCCAGCGGTCTGCACCTCGGCGGCAGTGTGCATGGCCCACGTCGGCGCGATTGCCGACGAACCGGCCACTTCATCCTGAAGCAGCACGCGCCGCCTCCCGTCGAACAGCATCACGCCGCGCCGCGCCCGCTCTACGCCATCCAGCCCGTAGGCCGCGGAAAGATCGGCCACGGCGAAGCCGCCACCCGCCGCCGAGCCAAACGCCACCAGCGGCGCGACGGCGGTTTCGTCCTGGTTCGCGTTTTCGAACGCGAGCGTGTTGTGGCCCTCGGTGCGCAGGCGGTAGTAGCTCCAGCGTCGCGCGCCGAAATAGCCCGGCAGGGTGTAGCCGTCGCGCCCGAGATCGAGCGCCCAGCGCTGGCCCTGCGCGTCGAGCACAAA
>LJCR01002522.1 GCA_001399705.1 Kouleothrix aurantiaca | reverse complement strand
GTGGTGAAGGGCAGCGCGTGCAGATGGAGCAGGCCATCGCGGCGGGCGACATCCACTGGCACGCGCTGCCCTTCACCACCCACAGCGAGCTGATGGACGCCGAGCTATTTGCGTATGGGCTGAGCCTCTCGCAGCGGCTGGACGAGCGCTTTGGCCGGCGCACGATTGCCGCGAAAATGACCGATGTGCCTGGCCACACCCGCGCGATTGTGCCGCTGCTGGCAAAGGCGGGCGTGCAATTCCTGCACCTGGGCGTGAATGGCGCATCGACACCGCCCGACGTGCCGCCCGCCTTCGTGTGGCGCGACCCGAGCGGCGCGGAGGTGATTGTGATGTACCAGCGCGGTGGCTATGGCGATTTTGGCGCGCTGCCCGGCCTGGGCGATGCGCTGGCGTTTGCGCATACCGAAGACAATATCGGCCCGCAGACCGCCGAGCAGGCGCGCGCGAGTTTCGCCCGGCTGCGCGAACGCTTTCCCAATGCGCAGGTCATCGGCTCGACACTGGATGCCTTTGCCGAGCAGGCCGCGCGCGCGAAGGCGCAGCTGCCGGTGGTAACGGCCGAAATTGGTGACACCTGGATTCATGGCGTTGGCAGCGACCCGCAGAAAGTTGCGCGTTTTCGGGCATGGAGCCGCTTGCGCAACCATTGGGTGGCGAACGGCGCGGCGCAGCAACACGAACAGGCATTTGATGCATTCAGTCGCGCGCTGCTGATGGTGCCCGAGCACACCTGGGGCATGGACATCAAAATGCACCTGAATGAGTACCACAGCTACGCACGTGAAACCTTCGCCGCCGCCCGCTCGCAGGCCAATTTCCGCACCTTCGAGTCGTCGTGGGCCGAGCAGCGCGCCTACCTCAGCGCGGCGCGGGCCGCGCTGGCGGGCACGCCGCTCGCCGCCGAGGCGGATGCCGCCGTGCAGGAGCTTGCGCCCCGGCGTCCTTCGACCGACGGCCTGCGCCCGCCCCTGGCGGG
>LJCR01002521.1 GCA_001399705.1 Kouleothrix aurantiaca | reverse complement strand
CCATTGAAGAGCTGATTGTGCAGACTGCGGCCAGCGGCGCGCCGGTTCGCCTGGAGCATGTGCGCGGCCGGCTCAAGGTCGAGGCGTCGCCCGCGAGTCGCCACCAGAAGGCCTCGCGCCGAATCGAGCGCTCGATTGGCCCCATCCCGGGCCGGGGCGATGGCTGCGCCTGCTTTGCGCTCGCCGATACGCTGATTCGCTTTCCCGACCCCGATAGCTCACTCAAGCGCCCCGACATTGCGATTTTCTGCGATGAACCACCCGATAGTGACGAGGCCCGTGAGGTGCTGCCGCAGGCGGTGATCGAGATTCTGAGTGTGGGCTATGAAGAAAAAGACCTCGGGCCAGACGGCGCGCAGTTCTACCTCGACTGCGGGATTGCGGATGTGTTGATCTGCGACCCGCGCGCCGGGCGGGTGCTGCGCTACCAGGCCGGCGAGCCGCGCCCGGTCGAGCTCGCCATGCCCGCAACGGTCGATCTGCGGTGCGGCTGCCGGGTCGTGCTGTAGGTTCCTGAGCGCTCCAACAGTAAGAAAAATTCCACTGCAAAACGCCATGGTGAGATACTAGGGCGTTTTGCTATCCTCAACCCTCCTCTCCCGGTTCCGAAACAGCAACCCCGCGTAACGACTCATTCCCGCGCCGCGCGCCTGCGCCGTGCTATCCTGCGCTCGGATGTGACTCCGCAGTGTAGCGAGCTGGAGCAGCCTTATGGATATTGCATTACCACGCGCATGCCTCAACGACGAGCAGCGAGTGGCGCTGACGCCAGCCGGCGTCCAGGCGCTCACGCGCGCCGGGCACAACGTGTATGTCGAGCGCGGGGCCGGCGACGGGGCCGGCTTTGCCGACACCGAGTTCAGCGCGGCGGGCGCGCAGCTGGTGTGGAGCGCCGAAGAAGCGATTGCGCGCGCCGACCTGCTGGTGACGGTCGACGGCGTGCCCGAGGCGGCCTTTGAATGGCTGCGGCCGGGCCCGCTGC
>LJCR01002519.1 GCA_001399705.1 Kouleothrix aurantiaca | reverse complement strand
ATCAACCTGGGCGTGCAGGGCGTGGAAGAAACCATGCAGGCGCACCCGGATATGCGCGGCTGGTTCTTTGTGGGCTTGTGGCCGCTGTTCGCCGACCGGGGCGCGATGCCGCTGTGGGAGCAGGCCACGCGCACCCGCGGCATGAAAACTGTCGCCTTCGATACGCTGCCGGTTGAGCTTGATCTCATGCGCGACGGCTACCTCGAAGCGCTGATCGGCCAGAAATACTGGGATTGGGGCGCCAGCTCAGTGCAAATGGTGTACGACTATATTCAGAATGGCAAGCGCTACCCAACGTTTATCGACACCGGCATGGATATTGTGACGCGCAAGAATGTCGATGCAATGGCGCGTGCCTGGGAAACCAACGATTTTAGCCAGCCCTTGCCGGCACCGTAAACGAGACGCCAAGGGTCAGAAGTCAGGAGGCGGCAGGAAGCAAGCTGTGCGTGGCGAACTGCCCGCTGCATACTGCCGAATGCTGACTCCTGAATCCTGACTTCTGACTGCTGATTTCAGGCATCACTATGGAACCAGTTCTCCGCTGCATCAACCTTTCGAAATCGTTTGGCGTCCTGCCAGTGCTGCGGCAGGTTAGCTTCGACGTGGCCCCCGGCGAAGTGCTGGGCCTGGCTGGACGCAGCGGCTCGGGCAAATCGGTGCTGGCGATGCTGCTGGCCGGCGTGGAGGTGCCGAGCGAGGGCGACATCTACCTTGATGGCCGCCGCCTGCGCTGGCCGATTCAGTCGCGCGCGCATGGCATTGCCGTGATTCATCAGCACCCCGAGCTTGCGGCGAAGCTCGACATAACATCAAATATTTTTCTTGGCAATGAGCTGGGCTGGCCGTCGGCCGGTGGCTGGCTCAAGCTGCCGTACCGCCGGCGCATGCACCAGCGTGCCGGCGCCATCCTCGACCGGCTCGATGTCGAAGTTGGCTCCCTGCGCGAACCGGTGGGCAACCTCTCGATCGAGCAGCGCCAG
>LJCR01000252.1 GCA_001399705.1 Kouleothrix aurantiaca | reverse complement strand
GCTGGGCTACGACAGCGCGCCCGGCGACGGCCGGCCAATCGCGGGCGAAAGCGGGCCCGAGGCCGTGCAGGTGCGCGATCGCTGGCTGCGCCTGCGCGAAGAGCTGGGCGTGAGCCGGCCGAGCGGGCGCTCGAACCTGTGGGGCGGCGACGAACGCATCACAGAATTTCTTGAATTGCTGGGCGCGCATGTCGAACAGGTGGCGCTGACGCCGTTCGAGCGCCCGCCAATGACGCCCCGCGAGATGCGTGAGCGCCTGAGCGCGCGCATGTACAGCGCCGACTGGTCGCTCAGCGACGAGCAGCACGCCGAGATGCTGCGCCGCCTGGACGAGTGGTTTGCGCAGCACGTCGCCGCGCCCGACACGCCGGGCACCGGCACAGGCGAGTTTCGCGCGCTGGTGGCGCGTTGGCCATCCGACACGTAGGTCGTGCACGTCCGACACGTAGGTCGGACGAGACAGGTAAGGTTGCGTTCGCCCGACACGTAGGTCGGGCGGAACAGAATAATAATTTTACATAACGAATAAGGTGAAACGTATGGCACAAACCTATCTTATTACGGGTGGCGCGGGCTTTCTGGGCATTAATATGGTGCGCTACCTGCTCGATCGCGGGCACAATGTCGTCTCGCTCGATATTGCGCCGTTCGACTACCCCGAGAAAAACCGCATCAAAGAGGTGCGCGGCGACATTCGCGACAAGTCGGCAGTTGATCGCGCGATGGAAGGCGTGAATATCGTCATTCACACCGCCGCCGCGCTGCCGCTGTACAAGCCCGCCGACATCTACTCGACCGACATCGACGGCACGCGCAACCTGCTGCAATCGGCGATGGACCACAAGGTCGAGCGCTTCATCCACGTCTCATCGACGGCGGTGTATGGCATTCCCGACCACCACCCGCTGCTGGAAGACGACAAGCTGGATGGCGTTGGTCCGTATGGCGAGGCCAAAGTCAAGGCCGAGCAGGTCTGCCTCGATTTCCGCAAAAAGGGCATGTGCGTGCCAATCGTGCGCCCGAAGTCGTTTGTTGGGCCGGAGCGGCTGGGCGTGTTCGCGCTGCTGTACGACTGGGCGAAAGACGGCAAGAACTTCCCGATGATCGGCAATGGCAAGAACCGCTACCAGCTGCTGGATGTGGAAGACCTGTGCGACGCGATCTACCTGTGCGCCACGCTCGACCGTGAGAAAGTCAACGATACGTTCAACATCGGCGCGAAGATCTTCACGACCATGAAGCAGGACTACCAGGCGGTGCTCGACCGCGCTGGCAAGGGCAAGAAGATCCTCGGCTTCCCGGCCAAGCCCGTGATCCTGGCGCTGCGCGTGCTGGAAGCCATGAAACTTTCGCCGCTCTACAAGTGGGTGTACGAAACGGCCAGCACCGACTCGTTTGTGTCGATTGAGAAGGCCGAGCGCGTGCTGGGCTACAAGCCGAAATACTCGACTGCCGACGCCATGGTGCGCAACTACGACTGGTATATCGCGCACATGCACGAGTTCGAAAATGCCTCGGGCGTGTCGCACCGCGTGCCGTGGAGCCAGGGCGTGCTGAAAGTGCTCAAGGTTTTCTTTTAGGCCGCGTGCATTCTTTACCACGAAGGCACGAAGGCACGAAGAAGAGAACAACCTGATTGAGCCACAGAGCACACGGAGGGCACTGAGTTTGCCATTTGGCTGCGTGATATCTGTGTTCTGTTTGGCTCGATCATTGGGCTTTAGAAAGCCAAAACATGCTGGTTTCCGAATCCTGATTTCTGAATACAGCACCAACCAACGCAGAAGCCGGCGGGAACATCCCCGCCGGCTTCTGCGTCTCCCGCGTCAGTATTCCAGGAATTGAGTTGATTATTCAAGAAAGCAAGCGGCAATCAGGGAAGGACGTCACCTTTGCAATCGCTGATTACTCTGGAAGAAAAGTTCTTGTATACAACGGGCAAGCTTCCAGGAAGCTCATCTGAGTATCAGGTTGAAGCAAAACTGGCTTGAGCTTCCTGGAAGCTGAGTACAAGGAAATTTATTTTCCAGAGTAATAATTCACCGCAAAGAACGCAAAGGGCGCAGAGGGTTGCAGGTTTGAAAGTTGGCAGGTTCAATCCCAAAACCCCAGACCCTAAACCCTTACGTGGCCTTCGGTTCTGCGGTTCTCAGCTCTCGGTTCGCAACGTCCCGTACTGCGGCGCGAGCTGGTTGACCAGGCGGTAGGCGCGGACCAGGCGCATGGGCGGGATGTCGGGCTGGATGAAGTGCCCGCCGTTGTAGATGAAGCCGCCGCCCGGCGCGTAGATCGCAAAGCGCTGCGTGATATATTCGTCCAGCTCCTCGCCATCGTAGGCCAGCAGCCCGTCGATCACGTCGAGCGAGCCGTAGATTGCTATTTTGTCGCCATAGGTGTTCTTAATCGTCTGCGGGTCCATGCCGGCGCTTTCCTGCAGCGGGTGCAGCGAGGTATAGCCCATCTAATCAGGTCGTCCATAATATCCATGATGTAGCCGTCGCTGTGGAGGTTCACGGGCAAGCCACGCGAGCGGGCGTGCTGCACGATGCGGCGGGCGTAGGGCGCGATCATGCGGCGCCACATGCGCGGCGAGAACAGCATGCGCCCGTTGCTGCCCCAGTCGTCGGAAAGCGTGATCATATCCACGCCCGCGTCGGCAACATTGTCCACCAGGCCGCACATCCAGTCGGCGTAGCGGTCGAAGAAGGCGTTCATGCGCTCGGGCTCGGCGCCCAGGTTCATCCAGCAGTTCTCAATGCCCAGAAACGAGCTGGTGCCTTCGACCATGCCCCACATATGCGCGACGATGGCGCGCTTGCCGCCCTGCTGGTCGAGCGCCTGCTGGACATTCAGACCGGCGAAGTCGTAGTTCCACTCGCTGTGGTTGAGCCAGCGCGCATCACGCGGGTCGCCCAGGTCGGCGTCCGCCAGCTCGGTGATGTCGAAGCGGTGGCCGTGCTGGTTCGGCCATGGCACGAAGCCCAGGAAAACATCGATATTAAACTCGTCGAGGAACTGCTCGCGCGGGCCATACTCGGCCGCCAGCTTCTCGACAAACTGCTTCTGGTAGAGCCAGCAGTCGATTGCGGTGCGGTCGGTCGGCTGGTGCGCGACGGTCGCGAGAATGCGTTCTTTAGAGTTCATCATTACCTCACGTCTCCTGCCGGCTGCCTACTGCTCACTGCCGACTGGCCGTAAATTCAGCAATCCCTGCCAGGTTTCCATGTCGATTCCGGCGACATACTGGCTGTGGAAGCTTTCCCAGTGCACCTGATCCCACACCGGCACAATCGGCACGATCTCGGCGGGGAGTTTTTGGATGATCTCGGCGTAGGCGCGCTCAAGCAGGCGATAGCCCGACGAGGACGAGCCGGCCAGCGGCGGGTGCGGCGCGATCGTGCCATCTTCCACCAGCGCGGCGTCGATCACATCCGCTGGAGCTGGGATGGCGCGAGCTGGCAGGATGCACCCGGCGCGCTGCTCGACACTGGCCGCCTGGTCAATGGTGGCTACACCCTGCGCTACCAGGCCGTCGATGGCGCGGGCAACACCGGCCCGCAGCAGAGCGTGGCATTTAGCGTGAATACCAACCTGCAGATCTCGCGCCTGTACCTGCCAATGACGAACCGCTAAAGAGCGCACAACCTCACCAATAGCATAGCGGGCGTGGCTTCGGCCATGCCCGCTGTTGATTCTGTGAATTCAGTAATGTTTTAATTGACAGGCTGCCTGCTGGCCTCTATACTGCGCTTACTTCCATCTGTAGTATATTCGCGTCTTGCTACAGGCTACCCCTATGTCCGAACAATCTATGATCAATGAGTTGCTTGAGCGGCTCACAGCGCGCCGCCAAACGATTTCCATCCTTTGGCAGCAGCTAGCTGCACAAACTGCAGCCTATGCCCTGCCAAGCACGATCTATAGTATCTACGAGGCCGCCGATGATATTGCGCACATTAAAGCGCAGATACGCGCTAAGAATAAAGAAGTTGATGATCAGCCCGATGATCAAGCGGATCAGCTTCGTATAAAACTGCAGGGCCATATTCCTAATCAAAACAGGCCTGCTCCAAAATATTATATTTCACGTGGCAAAATCGAAGAATCGCTCGTTGTAACATTATCTGATGAGCACGCAGAAAAGCTTGTATTGGTACATGGCTTTTCTGGTATGGGTAAGACCTCAACCGTTGCGTATGTTATCGAACAGGTGCGTGAACAGTATTCCTCTGGTATTTTTTGGGGTGATCTCGCCGATTATACACCCGACGACCTGTTTCTTTCGTTTTTAGAAAGTTATCAAAATGGACATCATAATCATTCATCTCGCTACGCTAATTCCTCCCGTGATCGGTTTTGGAAGCTAGCCGATGAGTATCGCTCGCAAATCCTGGTTGTTTTCGATAATGTTTCTTCGCCCGAGCAAGTGCAGCGTATTCTGCCAGCCCATGCTGGCCAAGGTAAATATCGTATTCTTATTATCAGTTTTCGCCCTTTCGAGACAATTGCAAAACAAGTAACCGGAGAGCAGGCCGAGTTGCTGAAACACTGTGCGCGAGTAGCGCTTCCATCTTTCACAGAAGAAGAAATAAAAGTACTGTTTGAAAAACGGCTTGGAGCGGAAAAATACCAGCATTACTATAAGGAATTGCTCGAAATTAGCCAGCGCGTTGAGATGCGCCCGCATATGGTGGCGGCCTATGCCGGGGAAATTGCCGAAAATCGCGGCTCGCCTGCGCAGTATGCTTTGAAGCTGCGAGCTGGCGAAGCTGAATTCAGCCAGTTTGCTAGTGCAGCTTACTCTGCGCTTGAAGTATTGCTTGCTCATCTTTCCGAAGATGAGCGCGATATTTT
>LJCR01002520.1 GCA_001399705.1 Kouleothrix aurantiaca | reverse complement strand
CTCCACCTGCTCGGTGGTGATCCGGGAGTACCCGGATTGCGCCGCCGGCGACGACGCCACGGTCACGCTCACGCTGAACGACGAGACCGTGACGTTCTTCGTCGGCCAGGTCGACTCACGCCCCACGCAGGACGATAGCGGCGTGTGGACGGTCAACCTGGTGGATGCGCAGCACCTGCTCACCAAAACCAAGACCTATAAAACCAGCTGGCGCAATGTGTCGTTCACGCAGGCCTGCACCAAGCTGCTCGACCTGGCCGGCATCCCGTCCGATCTGCGCGGCACCATCTTCGACGCCGGAAGCGATTTCGTGCTCGGCCCCAAGTACGCCATCACGTTCAAGGGCGAGTACGTGGTGCTCGACCTGCTGAATGCGCTGCTGGATTGGGCCGGCGGCAGCATCTACGTCAGTCCGGACGGCAAGATCAACATCATCGCCGCCAAGATTTACCCGAACGACGACGAGGCGCAGTACACCTATTGCTATGGCGCTGACTACGCAAACGCGGGCGAGCTGGGGTACACCTCGGCGACGCGCACAATCGGCGGCTTCGAGGGCGCCACACGCAGCTACAAGGCAGCAGGGCCACGTCGCCCGGATCGCCAGATCCCCGACGCCACGTTCACCATTGCTGATATGGTCGGCGGCAAGGACGAGGAGAAGGAATATCAGTTTATCCAGACCGAGGACTGTGCCAAAGCCGTCGCCCGCCGCGAGATCGTGCGGCTCAACCGCGTCTCGACCGAGGTGCAGCTGGACGCGCCGCTGAACGCAAACCTCCGGCCGGGTGACACGGTGCTGTTCCGTGACCCGCTGTTGCAATTTCCCGACACCCAGGGCGCGATCGTGCTCACCGTGTCAACCAACGGCGACAGCGGCATGGCGCTGCTGCTCTCGGTCGGCCCGAAGCCGCCCGAAGGCTCGCTCACCCTCGTGCCGCCGCCCAAGCCCAACTTTTCCTTTACCTTCGACCGCCAGCCGA
>LJCR01002515.1 GCA_001399705.1 Kouleothrix aurantiaca | reverse complement strand
GATGGGGAATGTGCGCGCAACGCCGCCCACCAAGGCCGCTTGAAAAGGAACCGTGCCCGGCGAGGAACATCTCGCCGGGCACGGTTCCTTTTCAAGCGGAGTCGGTTGGATTCGACCTGGCGGCTGGTGCTGATCGGGTAAGGCTCGTACTGCCGGCCTCCTCGCTCATTATTGCTGCCGCCAGACCGTGCGATCACCCGCTATACGCGTACCGCGTTTGGGTCGTGTACGCGTCCTCAGTCATCATCGATCCTCCCTGACCGCTCCGTCGTTCGATCGTGTGCGCACCGCCGCTGTCGTGATGCGCGTACGACGATTTCGCAGCATCCCGCAATCCCACTGCCGCTGCGCCACCGATGGCCGCCGCAACTTTACAATGACAGCGGCTTCTTCCTTGGGTCGTTCCCTCCACTGCCGCTGCGCCACCGATGGCCGCTGCAACAAATTGAGACGTTGACGCGGATTGCGCACGCCTCCCTCCACTGCCGCTGCGCCACCGATGGCCGCTGCAACCCTGCCATGACACCGCATCAGAAAGACATCCAGCGGCAGTCAATTCCACGTTTTTTCTCGAAAGTCGTTTATTGTCGAAAAACGTGGGGGAGTTGCGAAACTTCACCGATCGACGCGCTGCCCAGCCGACGGAAGGGCATACGGCGTTTGTGCCGCTCCAACACACTGTGCTGGCGCAGCACGCTGCCGGGAGGGGGCCGCTGGTCGAACCGACGGCCCATTGCCGCATGGCGCTAGCTATCGCGTTGCGCATTATTTCCTTACCATTCTAGTCTACAGAATATCCGTGACTCTTAAAACCTCGTCGCGGTAAAAGTGAAACACGGCGCGCCAAATCTGAAACACGTCGCGGCAAAAGTGAAAAGTGACATGCCCACCTTCCTCGCTCACCTGGTAACCGCTGCTTGATCGGGCGGCGCTGTGGTGGCCGCCGCGGCGCAGCGCGCTCTGCACGCGCTGCCGGCTTATTTG
>LJCR01002518.1 GCA_001399705.1 Kouleothrix aurantiaca | reverse complement strand
GACCTACCGCCAGTCGATCCTTAATAGTCTGTTCCTTGCTGCCGTTGGTGGCTTGCTCGCCACGATCTTTATGGCGCTGTGCGCGCTGGTGGCCTACCGCTCGTGGTTCCCGGCGCGTGGCGCGGTGAAATACCTGGCGCTGTATCCGCGTGCTTTTCCTGGCACGGTGATCGGGCTGGGCTTTTTGTGGGCGCTGCTTTCGGTGCCCGCGCTTGGTGGCCTGCGCAACACGCTCTGGATCCTCGTGATCGCCTACTCGATGCGCTACCTGCCGCTGGGTTTCAGCTCGATCAGCCCGTCGATCCTGCAAATCTCCGACGAGCTGGATCGTGCGGCGCGGGTGAGCGGCGCGAGCTGGCTGGGCGTGCTGCGCTATATTCTGCTGCCGCTGCTGCGCCCGGCGCTGATCGCAACCTACCTGCTGCTGTTTATTACCTTCCTGAAAGAATACTCGGTCGCGCTGTTCCTGAACGCGCCCGGCTCGGAGGTAATTGGCACAACTATGATCCAAGTGTCGGAGCAGGGCGGCATGGGGCTGCTGCTGGCGCTGGCGGTGATTCAGCTGCTGATTATCGCGGCGGTGATGGGCCTGAGCCAGCTGGTGCCAGGCGTGAAAGTGCGTGAATAAAGGAGTTGAACGTATGACTGCTACGACGCAGCACGAGCCAGCCGGCCTGGAGATCCAGCACCTGACGAAGATTTTTGGTGGGTCGGTGCGCGCCATCGACGATGTGTCGCTTTCGATTCAGCCGGGCGAGCTGGTGAGCTTTCTGGGGCCGTCAGGATGCGGCAAAACCACCACGCTGAACTGTATTGCCGGCCTGGAACACCCCGACCAGGGAGTGATTCGTGTGGGCGATTTCACGATGACCGACACCGCGCAGCGCGTGCTGCTGCAGCCCGAGGAGCGCGGCCTGGGCATGGTCTTTCAGTCCTACGCGCTATGGCCGCATATGACGGTGGCCGACAATATTGGTTTTGGTT
>LJCR01002517.1 GCA_001399705.1 Kouleothrix aurantiaca | reverse complement strand
GACGGATGCGGCCGGCGCGCGCCGCGCTGCCCGCCTGCGCACGCCCGAGGCCTATACGCTCACTGCCCACACGGCGCTGGCAATTGCCCGGCGCGCGCTCGACGGCGATGCGCCGCCCGGTTTCCAAACGCCGGCCTGCGCCTATGGGGCCAATTTCATTCTCCAGTTCCCCGGCGTGCAGCGCAGCGACATGGCCTTCTAGTACAGCATTCAAGAAGGTCGTTGCTGGTTGTGATTGGCAGTCGCCAGTAGGCAGTAATAATGGCGACTGCCTACTGGCGACTGCCGACTGCCTAACATCGCGCTTCTGCCGACACCCGTGCACGATGCGATGTCGTACTATGCCTCGCCCTGCCCGCGGAATGTCGAAAGCGTTGCCTGAAACGGGCCTGTATTTCATACCTTTGTCATCTTAGATGAGGAGCATGTAACCAGCTAGTAATCCGAAGCGATTGCCGCGCTATGCCTTCAGGATTACACTTACGTCACAACGTCGCAGCACACAATTTGATCGATCGCCGGACGCCATTGGTAGACATCGGAGTGGAGTTGGTATGGTTGTCCCACAACGTCGAATCTTCACACCGCGCTTGAGCTTCAAGCTCACGCTGCCCTATGTGGCGCTGGCGATGGTGCTTGCTCTGGCGACGATCTATATTGTGGCGCAGGGGCAGGCCAATAAAGTCACGGCCGATTTCAGCCGCCAGATCGCCGATGCACGCGTCCGTGTCAGCGATAGTGTCGTGCAGACCGAGCGTGAACAAATTGATAAGGCCCGCACGCTGGCGCGCCTGAGTGGCCTGGCGCAATCGCTGCGCGTCGGCAACCTCACAACCCTGGAAGCGCTGCTGGAGCCCTTTGCCATCAGCCAGCGCATCGAGCGGATCGTGCTGCTGCGCTCGGATGGCCGGCCGGCGATCGGCGTGCTCAGCCAGGGCTCGGGCATTGAGGAATTTGATGTCGACCCGCTCATTGCCGATGCGC
>LJCR01002516.1 GCA_001399705.1 Kouleothrix aurantiaca | reverse complement strand
CGGTGATGCTGATCGAAAGCAGCTGGCGCGGCCCGACGTGCGCGAAAGGCGACGCCTACGCAAAACTGTGGGATTGGCAGACCAATACGCCCGAGCATGCTGGCGATCAAGCGCCCTACCTCGCCGACCTGCTGGAAAATACCCTGACCACGGTTATCACGCTAAATGGCGATGGCCGGCCTGCGCGCACCGAAATCTGGTCGGGCATTCCCGGCAACGGCGCGCTGCTGGAATCGTGGGAGCGCCTCAGCGAAGAACTGGTGCAGGCCGATCGCGTGCCTGCACAAACGTTCAGCGCCCAGCCGCCAGCTGCGATTGTGCGCCGGAGCTACGGGCAGCCAAGCAGTAGCTTCGCCCGCGCAATGCGCGGTGCCGGGCTGGAAGAAGTGCTGCAATTTGCTTCATCGCCGGTGCTGGGCTTCACACCCGGTTCGGGCAATCCCGAGTTTCACGCATTCGAAATACCTAACGCCTCGCCCACCGCCGACCTGCCATTCACGTCGGGCACCAATGTGTTTGAAAACATTGCGCTTGGCGGATATGCATTCCTTTCAACCTACACCATTACTTCCACCGATGGAACGCAAATGCTGCGCTTCTACCAGGGGCCAGCGCGCGAAATGGCCGCGAACCTGAAGGTCCAGGGTATCTGGAACAGCAGCGTCGCGCAGCCGATCACCATTGGCGACCAGACTGTGCAGGCGTGGGATGTGATTGATATGGGCGCAGAACGGCACTGGCTGCTGTTTGAATACAAGGGCACACTGGTAGCGGCGCAGGATGCGGATATCAGGATGTGGCCGGTGCTGTCGAGGCTCCAAGTGCTGAATACGCCCAACGCATTAACAAGGTGATTTTCGGCCCTGCTTGCCGCCCCGCGCGCGGCGTGCTACACTTGCGCCATGCCTGCCGAACTGCTTGCCGACGTTGCCCTGCGCGCCACCATCCCCGGCGCCGAGCCGGTATTTACCTACCGTGTGCCGC
>LJCR01002513.1 GCA_001399705.1 Kouleothrix aurantiaca | reverse complement strand
CGTATACACACGCAGTCGGCAGATGGATCACTCGCCAACCAGTGCCGATCAGGCGGCGCGCGCATCCTAATGGTATCATACGGGCAGAAAGTTTTCCGCAGAACAAAACTTGTGCGCGAGGTGGTGCATGGCAGATCTGACCGGGCGCTCACTCGGCCCCTACCGCGTCCTCGAACAGCTCGGCGTCGGCGGCATGGCAACAGTCTACAAAGCCTACCACGCCGTGATGGACCGCTATGTTGCAATCAAGGTCTTGCCCGACAACCTTGCACGCGACCCAGCCTTCCGCACGCGCTTCGAGCGCGAGGCGCGCACGATCGCCCGGCTGGAACATCGCCACATCCTGCCGGTGTACGATGTTGCCGAGGACGATGGCATCCCCTACCTCGTCATGCGCTTCACCGACGGCGGCGACCTGAGCGGGCTGATCGCGGGCGGCACGCTGAGCATTTCGCGCGCGGCTGCGCTGGTGGCCCAGGTGGCCGATGCGCTCGATTACGCGCACCGCCAGGGCGTGATCCACCGCGATGTCAAGCCCGCCAACGTACTAATCGGCCGCGACGGCGACGCGCTGCTGTCGGATTTCGGCATTGCCAAGATCTACAGCGAAGCCCAGCAGCTCACCAGCGACGGCATGATGGTTGGTACGCCCGCCTACATTGCCCCTGAGCAGCTGAAGGGCCAGGCCGTCCACGCGCGCACCGACATCTACTCGCTGGGCGTGGTGCTCTACCAGGCGCTCACCGGCGAGTGCCCGTTTGTGGCCGAAACACCGCTGGCCGTGGCGATGATGCATGTGCACAACCCGCTGCGCCCGCCGCGCCAGCTCAACCCCAGCATTCCCGACGCGCTGGAGCGCATTATCTTTCGCGCAATGGCGAAAAGCGCCGACGATCGCTTCCAAACGGCTGGCGCGATGGCCCAGGCTCTGCGCGCGGCGGTGGCCAGCACGCCCGCCACACAGTCGCTGGAGCTGCCCGACGCG
>LJCR01002514.1 GCA_001399705.1 Kouleothrix aurantiaca | reverse complement strand
ATGTGGCAGAGCGCGCAGAGCCGCACCGACGACGAGCGCCGGGGCGTGCAGGATGGCGGCGCGCCGGCTTCTGTGCTGGGCGCGGCCTCGCCCTCGCAGGATGTGCTGTTTGCCTATCTGGCGCAGGAAGTGCTGGCCGCCCAGCCCGACGAGATCCAGTCATTTCTGCTGCGCACCTCGGTGCTGGCCGAGCTTGCGCCCGCCACCTGCGACCGTGTGCTGGGCGTGGGCGAATCGGCCGAGCGGCTGCGCGGACTGTACCGGCGCGGCCTGTTCCTGACGGCCATCGGCGCCGATCAGTACCGCTACCACCCGCTGTTCCACGCCTTTCTGCAGCAGCGCGGCCGCGCCACCCTGCCCGAATGGGCCGAGCTGCATGCCCGCGCCGCCGCCTACTACCGCGAGGTGGGCGCGGGTGAAAGCGTGCTCTACCACCTCAGCGCCATGGGCGATAGCGACGGCGTGGCCGCCGAGCTGGCGCGGCTGGCGCAATCGTGGATCGACGAGGGGCGCTCGATCACGCTGATCGACTGGCTCGACCACCTGCCGCCGGCTGCGCTGGTTGCCCACCCCGGGCTGCTGGTTGCGCGCGGCGATGCCGAACGCTTGCTGGCGCGCTTTGAAGATGCGCTGAAATCATATGCTGCTGCTGAAAACCGCTATGCTGCCCTGCATGACCTGGCTGGCCAGTCGCGCGCGCTGAAGGGCCAGGCCCAGATCTACCTCGACACCGTGCGCCCTGCCCCGGCTACCGAGCTGCTGCGGCGCGCCTACAAGCTCTTGCCGCCCGATCAGCTGGGCGCGCGCGTCGCCATCCTGCGGCGCATCGCCGAGAACCGCCTGAATGGCGGCAACCCCGGCCAGGCGCTGCGCCTGTATCGGCTGGCCGAGCGCATGAGCGGCGAGCCGCAAACCGACCCGCGCGTGTTTCTGCGGCTGGGCCAGCTCAACGAGGCGCGCGAATTTCTTGAGCGCCAGCTCAACG
>LJCR01002509.1 GCA_001399705.1 Kouleothrix aurantiaca | reverse complement strand
TATACACTTCGACCCAGCTGCCGGGGGGCGTGGCCGCGCACCACGACGGCACCGCCTGCTCGAAGGGCGCGGCCGGGCGGGCAGCCGGGCTGGTGAGCTGCGTCGCGTCGCCGACGGTTTCGGCGGCCCAGCCGCTGGCCGCATCAAAGGTCTGCCAGGTAAAAAATCCGCGCATGGCGACTCCGTAGAGCTAAAAACCGAGAAGCAGAAACCAAGAAGCGAGAACTGCAGCAACCTGCAACGTGCGAACCTGCGAACATGCAACAGAATTGTAGCATGTGTTGCATCGGCGGCGGCGCTATGCTACAATGCGGCCAAATGGGGACGTGGCGAAATGGCAGACGCGCAAGTCTTAGGAACTTGTGGAGCAATCCGTAAGGGTTCAAGTCCCTTCGTCCCCACCAGACAGCGTTCTGAGCAAGAAAGATGCCTGTATCAAAGAAATATTGATACAGGCATTGTTGTGTTTCTGCGGCGTTTGTACAACCATTTGCGCAGAATTGCAAACTCCAAACAATGAACTAGTGCGGCATCAGCCGACGGTTTCCGCCCAAAGCTGGCTTGAATCGCCAGTGCCCGCAAGCCAATATTGCTTTCTTTTGGCGTTAGAGGCGCTGGAATCACGCTGCGGTAACCGTCATTTGCCTGTTTGAGTTGGCGCGGCGGGGAGCTGCACTGCGACACAAAGACCGCCAGCCGCACGGGGGCTGAGGGTAAGGGTCCCGTCGTGTGCCTGGGTAATGCTTTTGACGATTGCCAGGCCGAGGCCGACGCCTGCGTGGTCGGTGCGGATGCGTTCGGCGCCGCGACGAAACGGCTCGACCAGCGTAGCAACCACCTGTGGCGTAAGCCTCGGGCCAGTGTTTTCAACTGTGAGCAGCACACGCTTGGATTGAACGCTGGTTGTTACCCACACCGCGCCTTGTTCAGGCAGATTATGCACGATCGCGTTGTGCACGAGGTT
Source organism: Kouleothrix aurantiaca (assembly GCA_001399705.1). Classification (GTDB taxonomy): domain Bacteria; phylum Chloroflexota; class Chloroflexia; order Chloroflexales; family Roseiflexaceae; genus Kouleothrix; species Kouleothrix aurantiaca. Next base: position 22 of record LJCR01002509.1, on the reverse strand, counting down.
TGTACTCAACTGCAGCAGCAGC
>LJCR01002512.1 GCA_001399705.1 Kouleothrix aurantiaca | reverse complement strand
GCGACCACCAGCTCGGAGATCGGCGCTTCCAGCTCGGGCGCCGGCGGCCGCGCCGGGGTGTTGAACACGCCCGCCACAAACGCCGATGGCCGCGAGACGGGGCTGCCTTCTTCCAGCGCAGCGCGCGTGCCGCCATAGCCGTTTACAAGCGCAAACACCGCCTCGATACTCGGCTCCAGCAGCGGATCGAAGCCATCGTATTCAAGCAGCCAACGCGCGTCGGCGTTGGGCGAAAAGACAAGGTGCGGGCGAGCGGTGTTCATGCCACGTGCTCCTGTAACACAAAAAACGCAGGCAGCGTATCGCGCTGCCCACGTTTCGCGGGCGGGCTATGGCCCACAGTGGAGAAAAGGCGGTTTAGCTGAGTGGCTGGAGCGACACCACCGTCACCACATCGGTGTCGGGCGGGTTCAGGCAGCTGGGCAGGCCATGCTGAAGCACATAGCCCCACAAACCATCCCAGTTGGCGCTGCGCTGCCGCCGCACCCGAATGGCGCGCGGGTAGCCCAGCGTGGCGTCGTACTCGGTTTGCGCAAAGCGCTGCTCGACGCACTCGCAGCCGTTCGGCCCACAATATTGCCGGTCGGGGTCCTGGTTCATCTGATCCACATACTCGAACAGGCCGCTGACAGTGAGCGCACTGACCGGGCAGGAATTCTGGAAGACTTTGACCACGCGTTCCTGCTCCACTTCGGCATCGATTTTGCACCACGACGGCGCGTGGACCACCAGCCGGTAGTGCGAAAAGGGGCGCGTGCTCCACAGGTGCTGGGCCTCGCGCTGGGCGGCGGCGCGCGCGGCAGGCGAAGATGGGCGCGCCAGCGCCAGGCCGGCCGCCATACCCATGGCCAGCAGCACGGCGGTAGCTATCAGCAGCGCGCGCCGCACCGGGCTGAGCAGGAACGGAGCATTCATCTTCGGGCCTCCTGTGTGTGGGCTGAAGATGAATGTACACCCCGCGCGGGCGATTGTCAATGGCTCGCATC
>LJCR01002510.1 GCA_001399705.1 Kouleothrix aurantiaca | reverse complement strand
GCCGAATACCACTGTCAGCAGCACCGTGACCGCCGTGGTCGTCATGCTCAGGCTGATCGCCTGCGAGACGTCGCGATTCGTCAGGTTCGCCAGCAGCTGCGCGAGCGGGATGCGCAGCAGCAGGGCCAGCAGCGGCAGCAGCAGAAAGGCCAGCATGGGCAGGCTGGCAATCAGCAGCCACGCCACCCGGCGGCCGTGCGGCGGTTCGAGCGCAGGCGTGGAAATCGCGCGTGCACGTGTCACAGGCGTATCAGTCATCAGGGCGCGGGTGGAATGAAGCCGTACTGCGCCAGCACCTTCTGGCCTTCTGGCCCCAGCACATAGGCAACGAACTTTTGGGCCAGGTCGGCATTTTTGGCGCTTTTCGTCGCCGCAATCGGGTAGGATGCGATGCTGTTCAGGTTGTCGGGAATTTCCAGCGTGCCGATCGCACCGTCTTTCACGGTCGCGGCGTCGGTAGCGTACACAATCCCGGCGTCGGCCTCGCCCAGCGCGATCTTGCTCAGCACCGCCTTTACATTGTCCTCGTAAGAGACGACATTGGCAAGCACCGTGGGGCTGTAGGTTGCGGTGTACTCGGGCAGCTTGGAGGCTTTGGCCAGGAAGTCGAGCGCATAGCCGCCGACCGGCACGCTCTTGTTTGCCAGCACGATCTTCAGGCCGGGGTTGGCCAGGTCTTTCAGCGCGGCCAGCTTGCCGGGGTTGTCCTTCGGGTAGACCACCACCAGGCGGTTGCGCACAAAAGTCTTTTGGGTGCCGCTGATGATGTCGCCGGCCTTGATCACCACGCCCATCTGCTTGGCGTTGGCCGAGGCGAACACATCGGCGGGCGCGCCCTGCGTGATCTGGGTCGCCAGCTGGTCGGAGCCGCCAAAGTTGAAGGTGACCGTCGCGCCACCATTGGCCGCGCCAAACTGCTCGCCAATGGTCTTGAAGGCGTCGGTGAGCGATGCGGCGGCAAAAACGGTTAGCTCGCCGCCGCTGGC
>LJCR01000251.1 GCA_001399705.1 Kouleothrix aurantiaca | reverse complement strand
ATTTCGTAATGCGCGCCCATGCCTACCAGCAGGTGCTCGAAGGGCTGCGTCAGCGCGGCCCGGTCGTTGTGCTTACCAGCCTTGGCGGCATGGGTAAAACTAGCCTGGCGCGCGAAGTCGCTGCGCATTGCCTGGAGCGCCAGCGCCGCGTGCCCACTGCCGAGCTGAACACCTTGCTGCGCGAGGCTACCTACGATCACCCGCCAACCGCCATTCACAAGGGTGCGCACCTGCGCATTTACTACGCCACCCAGCCGCAGGTTTCGCCGCCGGTATTCCTGTTCTTCGCCAACAACGCCGAGCAGATTCACTGGGGCTATGCGCGCTACCTTGAAAACCGCATCCGCGAAAAATACGGCTTCACTGGCACCCCAATCAAAATCGTCTTCCGCAGCCGCGACGAAAAAGACGAGAAAAAGAAGCCGCGCTAAGGCGCAGATTAAGGTAAATCCCCCGCTGGAGCGCGTAACCGAAACCAGGGCTGTGGTACAATTCCACGCCCTGGTTTAGCCTTTACACTTTTCCCCAGAATATACGCGCGCGCTGTTAAGACTTACCCCGCCGAAAATGTACAAAATTCCCCACCAATTGCTACGCAAATGCACAGATGTTTTATGAAATGCATTCGCGCGATCATGCATGGCCGAGATATAAAGGTCCTAGAGCACGTATGCTTATTCCTACCCATATTACTATTTACAAATAGGACTGGACAGTACCGCCCCAGTATGCTATTATAATAAAGCATTACACCTTCAAACCCGCTGCCCCTGTCTGATGGCGGGAACGGCGTATGTTGTGACGGCGAGGAGCGTGCCGATGGATCTCGATCTGGGTAGCAAGCGAGCCAGAAAGCTGATCCGTGATCATGATCTCACGGAAGAAGAGATCTTGCAGATCGTTGCGTCGGCGCGTATTAACCTGGCGACGTTTGATCCGGAATACCGCACAAACGTAACGCAAATTGCCGAAGATCTCAACAAAAGCCGGCCGACAATTTATGGTTGGGCTGATCGTGCGCTTGCCGCAACCATCCACTCACTCCGCAACATCCGTACGGGTCGCCCTCCCAAGGAGCGCGAACGAAGCAACGGCACCGAGCCATAAACTGCGGTCGTAGGAACTTTGCATGGTGTATAATACGCCTGCTGGGCATGTATTGGCCTGAGTCGTACACAGTCGTGTTGGTGGTTTTTTGCGTGGCCCGTGTGCTATAATACTTCGCTACCCTGAGAGGCCCCGGGCGCCAGCCCACACAACAAGGTAGGATTACATGGATCCACAGCTCACAAGCCAGATTGTACCAATCGAGGAAATTCGCCAGATCGAAGAATGCCTGGCGCGGCTGGTTGAGGATACGAGCGGCAACTATGTCTTGCTGCTCGACAAAAGCGGCCAGGTTATCGCCAGCCAGGGCGACGCCAACCGGCAGGATATTACCGCACTTGGCGCGCTGATCGCTGGCACATTCGCTTCTTCACGCGAAGTAGCGAAGCTGCTGCGCGAAAAAGATTTCCGCAGCATGTTTACGCAGGGTGTGCGCGACAATATCTTTCTGGCGCTGGTTGAAGATCAGTGGATCCTGTGCATTATTTTCAATAAAGGCACGCATATCGGCCTGGTGAAGGTGCTGACGAAAAAGGCCACTGATGCACTGGCACAAGTGCTGGAACGTGTGCGTGAAACGCACAAAGCACGTGAGGATGTGCTTGGCTCGTCATTCCGCACCTCAATGGAAGATACAATCGACTTGCTGTTCCGCGATTAATGGCCGCTGGCTGTAGGGTTTATCGAACGTTGTGCTGCCCTTTTGGCGCTGCGTTCGTTTGGGTATGCGAGAGGATCTATGGCCCTGATCAATGTTGCAACGCGTGAGATCCACTGCAAGGTTGTGTATTATGGCCCAGGTATGGGCGGCAAAACCAGTAATTTGCAGTACATTCACACGCAGGTTCCCAAAGAAGCAAAGGGCGATCTGCTTTCGATCGCAACTGAGACCGAGCGTACCCTCTTTTTCGATTTTCTCCCGCTCGATCTGGGTACGGTTGGCCCGAAAGACCGAAAATTTCAGGTGCGGTTTCATCTGTATACCGTGCCTGGGCAGGTGCTCTACGAACGCACGCGCACGGCGGTGCTTAATGGTGCCGATGGCGTGGTGTTTGTGGCCGATTCCCAGAAGCACAAGATGGAAGAAAACCTGAAGAGTCTGCGCGAACTTGCAAATAATATTACTAAAAATCTGGGCAAGAATTTCCGAGATTTTCCAATTGTCTTGCAATATAATAAGCGCGATCTCAAAAATGTCGCGACAGTTGAGGAAATGGATCGCTACCTGAACCCGCCTACGGTGAATCTTGGCTGGCAGCGCTATGGCGCGGTAGCCTACACCGGTGAAGGCGTGCTCGATACGTTGAAAGCGATCAGCAAGCTTGTGATCAGCAAGCTTTAAAGAGAAGAGGTGGCGGCTGGCGCCACTCGGTACGTACGCACAGCGCGCAGGCGCGGCGCACACGTTGGGATGATCATGGCACTGCAAGGTGATTTGAGCGATTTCTCGCTGATTGATATTATTCAACTTCTTGACCTGAGCAAAAAAACCGGTGCGGTCTCGATGCGAGGTCAACGCGGCCAGGAGCAATTTGACGGCTGGCTGTACTTCCGCGACGGCCGAATTATTGGTGCCAAGCTCGATAAGCTGCCTCCACTCGAGGCGGCTTATACCTTTTTTACGTTTAACTCCGGCCCGTTCCAGTTTCATGATGATGTAATACTCGACGCCCCAACCATCACCCAAAGCAATGAAATGCTGATTATGGAAGGCGTGATGCATCAGGAGGCGTGGGCGAAAATTCAGACGTACGTACCTTCCCTGAATATGGTGCCGCAGCTTGTCACGAATCCTTCGTCGACGGGCAGCGAGATTAATCTTGAGGCCGACGAGTGGCGTATTCTGACGATGGTGAACGCCAAGAATACGGTTGGGCAGATTGCGCAGCGCAGCGGGCTAGGCGAAATGCGCACCTGCGAGATCATTGCGCAGTTGCTTGCCAGCGGGCTGGTGCAGAAGCGCGAGATTAATTTGGCCGAGGCGCTTTTCCCCGAGCTCGATCGCATCGCGACGGCGGCGTTTGGTGTTTCCGGCCAGGCACTGCTGCACGACTCGTATGGGCGTGCGAATATTCGCGATCAGTCGGTCGCCGCGCCTGACCAGATCAACGCCGCGCTTGATACTTTTGAGGCAGCAGCAGCGCGGGCCTTTGGCCAGGAGCGATCGGCGCAGGTGCTGCGGGCATTGCGCAGCCACACGCAGCAGGTGCTGAGCAGCCTCTAGCGCATATGATCGCGGGTATGGTTGATAATGTATCCTATCTGTGATGACGGCCTTTTCGCGACTTTGCCCCGACGCAACGGGCGAAGTCGCGATTGTTGTTTATAGGAGTCTGTGTGCGAGCGTTGATCAGTGTGTCGGATAAGCGTGGTCTGGCCGAGTTTGCGGCAGGTTTGCACGCGCTGGGGGTGGAGATTTTCTCGACGGGTAATACGGCGCGCACGCTGTCGGCGGCTAACGTTGCAGTTGAATCAGTAAGCAAGCTCACCGGTTTCCCAGAGATTCTTGACGGGCGCGTGAAGACGCTGCATCCGGCGGTGCATAGCGGCATTCTGGCCCGGCGCGACCGGCCCGAGCATCTGGCCGCGCTGGAGGAGCACGGCCTCGGCCTGATCGATCTGGTGGTAGTAAACCTGTACCCCTTCGCCGAAACGATTGCGCGCGCCGGGGTAACATATGACGAAGCGATTGAGCAGATCGATATTGGCGGCCCGGCGATGGTGCGCGCCGCGGCAAAGAACCACCAGGATGTGCTGGTGGTGGTGCGGCCCGACGATTACAACGACATTCTTGCAGCGCTACGCGACAATGCAGTGACGCCCGAATTGCGCCGCCAGCTGGCCGCGCGCGCATTCGCCCACACCGCCGCCTACGATTCGGCGATTGCGGGCTACCTGGCTGGCGAGCAGTTCCCTGCGACGCTGCCGCTGGCCTTCCGCAAACACCAAGAGCTGCGCTATGGTGAGAACCCGCACCAGCCGGCGGCACTCTATGGCGATTTCGGCAAGTATTTCGAACAGCTGCACGGCAAAGAGCTGTCGTATATCAATATCCTCGACATCGCCGCTGTGCAAGAGCTGATCGAGGAATTTCCACCCGCCGAGGGCGCGGCGCTCGCAATTGTGAAGCATACCAACCCGTGCGGTGTGGGCCTTGGCGCAACGCCGCTGGAGGCGTGGGAGCATGCCTTTGCCACCGACCGCGAAGCGCCATTCGGGGGTATCATTGCATTGAACCAAACCCTCGATCTATCGCTGGCGCAGGCGATCGATGAGATTTTCACAGAGATTATTATTGCGCCAGACTTTGCCGATGATGCACTGGAGCTGCTGCTGCGCAAGAAGAATCGCCGCCTGATGCGCGCGCTGCGCCCGGTGGCAAGCGGCAGCCAGCCGCTGCTGCATAGCGTGCCCGGTGGCGTGCTGGTGCAGCAGGCCGACCGCGCGCCGTTAGCCGATGAGCCGCTGCAGGTGGTGACGCAGCGCGCACCGAGCGACGACGAGCTGCGCGCGCTGCGCTTCGCCTGGCGGGTGGTAAAGCACGTCAAGTCGAATGCGATTGTATTCGCAGCCGCCGACCGCACGCTGGGCATTGGCGCAGGGCAGATGAGCCGCGTCGACAGCTCGCGCCTGGCGATCTGGAAAGCGCAGAATGCCGGCCTGTCGCTGGCCGGATCGGCGCTGGCCAGCGATGCACTGTTTCCCTTCCCCGACAGCGTCGAAGCTGCGGCGGCGGCCGGTGCGACGG
>LJCR01002511.1 GCA_001399705.1 Kouleothrix aurantiaca | reverse complement strand
ATCCACAGCGCCGCTTTGCCAGCCTGTCATCGCATAGCTCCTCGCTCAGCAGGTTTTGGCTTCCTGCGTGTATGCTCAAAGGTTCCAGTAAGTGTGCCGCGCGCAGCGTCAGAGCACGATGGCGCGGCAGGCGTCGAGCAACGCGCCGAGGCGCGGGTCGCGCGCTTCCTGCGGGTTGCGGCCAGCGGCGCGCACGGCGGCAATCGCCTGATCATTTGCCATCCCGCGCGCCGCGACCAGCCAGGCAGCCAGCACATGCCCGGTGCGCGCGGAGCCCGCCGAGCAGTGCACGACCGCGCGCTGGCCCTGGCGCTCGGCTTCGGCCAGAAAAGGCAGAACTGTGCCAGTGAGCGTTGCCAGATCGACCAGCGTGAAATCGTCCACCGGTGCCCACGCGACGTGTGTGTTGCCAAAGCGCTCGGCGTAGGTTTCGAGCAAATGCTCGTAGGGGCGCAGCTGGCGCACTGGCAGCAGGCAGACCACGCGCGCAATGCCCTGCCCCTGCACAAAATCCATCCATCGCACAACTTCTGAGCGCGCTACTCTGGGTAATGGGAAACCCGGCCGACGCGCGCCAAACACGGTCGGCTCGCCAGCGCAGGCCGGGCCGAAACCGCGCGATGGGTCGCTCAAGCGGCTATTCATTTTGGCCAGGAAGTGCTTCATCTTTCGTTGAGTAGCGATACATTTATGGAACCACGAAGACACGAAGATGGAAAAGTAAAGTGCGTAGTGTGTGGTGCGCAGTGCAGCCATTCCGCTTTCCTGTTCTGCGCTCCCACGCTCTTGCGCTCCTTCGCTCTCCCGCTCCCTACAGCCCTTCCACAAACATGCGCCGCAGCCCGGCGACGATGCGCGCGTTGCTCCAGCCCAGGTCTTCGCGCTGGCGGCGATACAGTGGTGGCGCGACTGCCGCAAGGATGGTGCTCGCGGCAAAATCGACGTCCAGCGGCGCGATCTGCTGCTGCTCTATCGCCTCGCTGAGC
>LJCR01002508.1 GCA_001399705.1 Kouleothrix aurantiaca | reverse complement strand
GGGCAAGGCCGACTCGGCGCTGTGCATCGCGGCTTCGGCCTGCACAAACGCGCCGTAGTACTGCTGGCGCTGGGCGTCGTTCAGGCGGTTCGCAACGGCCTTGCCCTGCGCGTTCGTCCGCGTCGGCACAATCGGGTCGTTGCCGGTGTCCTGCACATACTGCCAGTTTTGCAGCGCCGTCGAGTAGGCCGACTGCGCCTGCGTCAGCGCGCTGGTGGCCTGGTCGAGCGCGAGCTTGGCGTTGGTTTTCGCGGCCGAAAGGCTGTCGCGCTCGGCCTGAAGGTTGGCCTGCGCCTGAGCAACCTGCGCCTGGGCGCTCTGCGCATCGGTGCTGCGCGGGCCAGCCTGCAAGGAAGCGAGCCGCGCCTGGGCCTCGGCCAGCTGTGCCTGCGCCGCCGTTCGGTCGGCGGTTGTGACGCCGCCGCTGGCCTGGCGCTGCTGTGCCTGCGCAAGGCGAAGCTGCGCCTCGGCCGCGGCTAGCTCCTCGGGCGTTGCGCCAGTATGCAGCTTGCCAAAGGCCGCCTGTGCGCGCGCAAGCTGCGCCTGGGCCTGTGCCACTGCGGCCTGCGCCCGCGCCCGGTCGAGCCGGAGCAATGGCTGGCCGGGCTGCACGGCGTCGCCTTCTTTTACCAACACTTCCGCCACCACGCCGCCACCTGTCATGCTCAGGGCAGCGCCGCGCACCGGCACCACCCGCGCCTCCGCCACCAGCGTACTGTCCACTATTGGCGCGGCTGTCGGCTCGGTTTGCGCCGTGGGCGTGGCAGCGCGCCCGCGCAGCAGCGCAAAAGCCGCCGCCGCTACTACCAGCACGGCCACCACTGCGATCCAGATCTTTCTCATAGCACACCTGACAATTCGGGCGAATCGAGGGCAAAAATCCAAACAGAGTATGCCGCGCTGGCGAGCCTAACGCCTGCGCAATGTGTGAGCAAATACGTTCCAGCCGTGTTGCGCTACTCGTAGCGCAGCGCGCGCACAATATTC
>LJCR01002507.1 GCA_001399705.1 Kouleothrix aurantiaca | reverse complement strand
CAGGGTATCCAGCCACGGTGCGCGAGGTGCTGACCCACGAGACCGCCTACCGGGGCGGCAAGCGCGGCGTGAGCGAGGCCCGCGGGCCGATCATTCTCGACAGCGCGGTGCCGCGCCTCCCGTCCGACAAGCGGCGCCGGCGCGGCCCGTCCAAGAACAAAGCAGAACAGGAGTAGCCGTGATTCGCCTCCACCTCGCGCTCGTGTGGTTGCTTTGGATCGCTGACATCCTGTTCATCGGGGCCATTTACCGCATTCTGTGGCGGTATGTGGCCTCGGCGCTCGGTGTCGCCCTCTGATGAGGGAGGCGCGCGCGGGTACCGCCAAAAGTAGAACAAAAGTGGTACAGATTTTCTGGCGTTCAGGCTCGGTCGGTTTCGTGCGCCCGTTCGTGGTCGGCGCGGCCAGCAAAACTGGCTGCACGGTGCGATCAAACCGTTCCGGTACTGCTTGACAGCTCGTACCATCGGGGTGTATAGTGCGCGCAGCAGCGAGGCACTGAGCAAGCACGCCAGGTCTCCAGAACGTTGTTCGCCCCGGCCGAGACGAGTGAATACACCGCTCGGCACCTTTTTAGAAGCAATCGGCGCGCGACCCTGTGTGATGAGCAAGGGGAGCGCGCCGATTGTGTTTTGCTCCACATTCGCACACCAGCAGGACTATACTGCATCTTGCGCTCACCCTTCACGTAGGCTATACTCACCGACGTAGAGGCAGCGACTACGCGCCCCCTAGGCCGCTTTCGGCATGGGTCGCGTTGGTCGTTTTTTTTGTTGTCCATCGCTCATCATCTACAAAGAGAGGAACCCAATGGCTGACCAAATGAAGCTCGAGTACATGCCCCTGGCGGATCTGCTCAAGACCGAGAAGAACCCGAAGAAGCACGACCTCCCGGCGCTGCGCGCGTCGATGTTGCGGTGGGGCTTCACCCAGCCGCTGGCGATCGACGAGCGCACCGGCAAGTTGGTCGAGGGCCACGGTCGTATCG
>LJCR01002506.1 GCA_001399705.1 Kouleothrix aurantiaca | reverse complement strand
GATGCCGTAGGAGCGATCGACGCCGCCGGGCCGCAGCTCGTGCAGGAAAACCACGCCTTCGTCGTGCTCGACCGCCGCCATATGGTAGTTTTTCACGCGCGGCAGGGTTTGCTCTAGCTCGGTCAGCTCGTGGTAGTGCGTGGCGAACAATGTGCGGCAGCCCAGGCGCGGCTCGTTGTGGATGTACTCGACCACCGCGCGCGCGATTGCCATGCCGTCGTAGGTGCTGGTGCCGCGCCCAACTTCGTCGAGCACGATCAGGCTGCGCTGGCTGCTTTGCACCAGCAGCGCGGCGGTTTCGGTCATTTCGACCATAAAGGTGCTTTGGCCGGTCGCAATGTCGTCCTGCGCGCCGATACGCGTGAAGATGCGATCGACCAGGCCGATCGCGGCGCTGTCGGCCGGCACAAACGAGCCGATCTGCGCCATCAGCACAATCAGGGCAACCTGGCGCATCACGGTGCTTTTGCCGGCCATGTTCGGGCCGGTGATCAGCATGATCTGCGTGGCAGCCGTGTCGAGCGTGGTGTCGTTGGCAATAAACGACTCGTCGAGCCGCTGCTCGACCACCGGGTGGCGCCCGCCGCTGATCTGCAGGCCGGTGCCGTCGTTCAGCTCGGGGCGGGTGTAGCGCCCGCGCACGGCGGCTTCGGCCAGGGCGGCATAGACGTCGATTGCGGCCAGGGTGCGCGCGGTGGCCAGCAGGCGCGGGCCGTGCTTTGCTACGTCTGCACACACGCGGCGAAACACATCCTGCTCAAGCTCGTTCAGCTTTTCCTTGGCGCGCAGCACCACATCTTCGTGCTCTTTCAGCGCGGGCGTGATGTAGCGCTCGCCAGTCGTCAGGGTCTGCTTGCGGATGTAATCGCCTGGCACTTTGTCGGCGACGCTGCGCGCGACTTCGATGTAGTACCCAAATACCTTGTTATAGCCCACCCGCAGCGATTTAATGCCGGTGCGCTCCTGCTCAATCGGCTCAAGGTCGTTG
>LJCR01002505.1 GCA_001399705.1 Kouleothrix aurantiaca | reverse complement strand
CGCCCGCTGATCGGGTCGCCGCCGGGCGCAAGCTGTGCGGTGCGGAAGTGGCGGTGGCGCAGCGCGCCGGGCTCTTCCAGCTCGATCTGCACCGGCCCGCGATCTTCGGCTTTGAGGATGGCAGTGGGCGGACGGCGGTGGTAGACGATGGATTGGATTCCCTCGAAGCCGCGCGTACCCATGACTTGCTCGGCATAAAGCGCGCCGTCGGGCCGGCGGAACTGCGTGTGGCGCTTGTGGGGCAGCTCACCTAGGCGGTGGTAGAAGGGCATCGTTGACCTCCTTTTCAGTATGCAGCAGGCAGCGTGCAGTTTACAAAGAATTCGCCGTAATCATCGGTACTGTGAACTGCCAACTGCCAGCTGCCAGCTAAATCTACGGAATGATCTGGTTTTTCAGCACGCCCAAACCAGCGATCTCCAGCTCGATCACGTCGTCGGGCAGGAGCCACGGACCCTGGCCGGCGGTTAATTCCAGCAGACAGCCCGTGCCGACCGTGCCGCTGCCGATCACGTCGCCGGGGTAGAGCGTGACGTCGCGCGAGGCGCGGGCGATCATCTGGGCGAAGGTGTAATAGATGTCGCGGAAGTTACCGCGCGAACGTTCTTCGCCATTCACGCGCGCGATCATTGGCATGTTGTAGCGCCCATCGCCCAGCGCGAAATCCGCCAGCTCGTCGGGCGTCACCAGCCACGGCCCCAGCGAGGTTGCGAAGTCTTTGCCCTTGGCCGGGCCGAGGCCCACGCTCATCTCTTCGCGCTGCACGTCGCGCGCGCTCCAGTCGTTCATAATCGTGAAGCCAGCGATGTACTCTTCGGCGTCTTCCTCAAGAATGTCGCGGCCAGCGCGCCCGATCACGCAGGCGATCTCCAGCTCGTAGTCGAGCGCTTCGGTGCGCGGCAGCGGGATGTCCGCGCCGGGGCCGTAGCTCGCCATATGGTTGCCGAAGTAGAAGCCCGGCATTTAATACCAGGCATAGGGCACATCGC
>LJCR01002504.1 GCA_001399705.1 Kouleothrix aurantiaca | reverse complement strand
GCTGGGCCTGGTGAATGTGGCCGGCGCGTGGCACCTTGTCGCCTACGACCACGCCCGCCAGGCGCGGCGCAACTTCCGCGTCGAGCGGATCGACCAGCTGCAGGTGCGCGCCGACACCTTCGCGCGGCCATTGGGCTTCACGCTCCAGCGCGACGAAAGCGAGCGCGCGCTCCTGGTGCGCGCCTTGTTCAGCCCGGCCGTGGCCGACTAGGTGCGCGAAGCGCCCTCGTTCTTCGCGGTAGGTGAGGAGCAGCGCCCCGACGGCCTGCTGGTGACCTTTCGCGTGCGCCACGAGCGCGACTTGCTGGGCTGGCTGCTGGGCTGGGGCGCGCATGTGCGCGTGCTGGAGCCGGCGGGGCTGCGCGCATTGCTGGTTGAAGAAGCAGCGCAGATCATCAAAAATCACGAATCGCTGCTGACATAGGGCTGTCACGGGGGGCGTGTACCATGGGGAAAGCGTTATGATACTAAATCCGCGAGAATACTTCTGAATTGTCATGCTGAGCGTAGCGAAGCATCTCTTGGCGTTGTCAAAAGGAGATTCTTCACTCCGCTGGCGCTGCGTTCAGAATGACAAAAGGCAAGTCTTTACCCGAACTTGGTATGAATTGTGCAGAATGGAGCACCCATGCCATATACAACCACCGGCACGCTGGCCGCCACGCCGCCGTTTGATTTCCTCAAGTCGCTCAATTTCATCAACGGCTTTGGGCCAATGGCGGGCGAACAGCGCATCGCCGGGCGCAGCCTGACCCGCGCGGTCATGCTTGGCGCGCAGCCGGTTGCATTTACGCTGGCGGCGCAGGGCAGCCCCGACGCGCCTGAACTGGCGTACACCCTGTTTGCCGATCAGCCGATTGTGCCGCCCACGCAGCGCGCCGCTGAAGATCGCGCCAGCTTCTTTCTGAGCCTGAACGACGACCTGCGCCCGTTTTACGCGCTGGCCGAGGCCGACGACGTGTTTGCGCCGATCGTGAAGCAGCTGTGGGG
>LJCR01002502.1 GCA_001399705.1 Kouleothrix aurantiaca | reverse complement strand
CGTCACGGGGGCGTCGAGCAGGGGCAGACCGCGCTCGGCCGCCAGCCCGGCCAGCTCGCGCACCCACGCGATCGAGAGCGTGCTGCATTCAACCAGCACCGCGCCGGGCTCAGCGCCGCCGAGCGCGCCATGCTCGCCCAGCCACACCGCCCGCGAGGCTGTGTCGTCGCCGACCATGGCGATGATAATGCTGGCGCCGTGCGCGGCCTCGCGCGGCGTGGGGGCCACGCGCGCCCCGCGCGCGGCCAGCGGCGCGGTTTTCGCGGCGGTGCGGTTGTACACATTCACCGCGAAGCCAGCCTTTTGCAGGTTCGCCGCCATGCTTCCACCCATAATGCCCAGGCCAAGAAACGCTACCGTGTTCATGAAAACCCCTCGCTGTGCTCGCACTTGTCCGCCGGGTATGATACCACCTTGGCCGGGCGCGTGGGAATGCGCCGCGCCGCGGGTTGACGCGTGTTCTACAATGGGCCAACAGGCGTAAAGGGGGAAGTAATGCTTGAATCGCAGGCGGCGCGCACGGTTCCGCTTTCGGCGGGCCAGCGGGCGCGGCTGATTATTGAGATGGTGCCGCTGGGCTTTTTTGTGCTGGCGCTGCTGTTTGTGGTGTTTTACTTGCCCAGGCTGACTGGCACGCCGCCATCGCTGGCGTTGATTCTGTTCCTGGGGCTGGTGGTTGCCGTGATGGCCTGGATCGCATTGCAGCGGCTGCGCGACCTGACGGCGGGCGCGGCGCTGGTGGAAGAAGATCGGCTGGAGCGCCTGGTGCGCTCGCGCAGCGCCAGCGGGCCGCAGGCATTTCATGGCCGTTTCGAGCGGCTTGGCCGCATGCGCCTGAGTCGTGCGGCGTACAAAACGGGGCAGAATGGCGCGCGCTATCGCGTTTTCTACAGCCCGGCCAGCCGGATTGTCTGGGCGCTGGAGCCGCTTGAGGGGTGAGCGCGGGCCGAAAAATTTACCACAGAGACACAGAGGCACGGAGGTTTTGGAG
>LJCR01002503.1 GCA_001399705.1 Kouleothrix aurantiaca | reverse complement strand
CTGCACGCCCGCCCGCATGGCGTGGAAGGTTGCGAAGTTGAACGACTCCTCGTCGATATGAAACACATCGGGGCGCACCGTCGCCACCAGCCGGGCAATCGCGGGGTAGAAATGCTCGTGGTGGCGGCCGTTGAACCAGATCGGTAGCTCGGCCAGCCGGTAGCCGCGCACGAAGCGCCGTTCCAATTTCTGCTCTAATGCGCCCGGCTCGCGCCAGCTCGGCGGCACCGCCACGGTCAGGTCGATATCGGGCAGGGCGGCCAGCTCTTCGGCCTTGCGCTGGTAGGGGCCAACCGCCAGCGCCTTGGAAAGAATGAGCACACGCATCACACGCTCACAGCATCAGTTCTTTGGAAGAAAATAACAGTGCCTGCTAGCCAGTGCCGCGCCGCCGCTGGCTGCGGCGCAGGCGCGCCCGCAAATCGCGCACGGCCCGCTCAAGCCGCGCCAATTCGGCGCGCAAATCGTCCTGCGCGAGCTGCATATGCAGCGGAACGTCGAACGGGCCGTGCTGCGCGATCTGAAGCTCCAGCGCGCGCAAATTGCGGCGGTGGATGCGCAGCAGATTGTCGTGGTGGCTGATCTCTTCGATCAACTCATCTTCATTCATCGCTTTTACTATTTCCTGCGGCCGCGCCTCGCGCAACCATGAAGAAGCGGTAAAAGCGAGTGTACTACAGCGATGGTAATACGAACAAGTGTTCGTAGATTACAAGACAATGACGGCGGCGGGCAGCTGGCAGCAGGCAGCGCGCAGTTGGCAGTGTTGAGTGTTGAGTGTTGAATGCTAGATGTTGAGTTCTACCGAACCTTCAACCTTCAAACCTGCAACGTGTCAACCTTCAAACCTGCAACGTGTCAACCTTCAAACCTGCAACGTGTCAACCTTCGAACCTGCAACGTGTCAACCTTCAAACCTGCGAACCGGCAACCCGGTACACCTCCAGCGTGTCGCGGGCGTTTTGCGCATAGCTGAAGCGCGCCGCTTGCT
>LJCR01002501.1 GCA_001399705.1 Kouleothrix aurantiaca | reverse complement strand
GTCATGCCTCCGTTATGCTCACCGCTTGCAGCGACCAATATTCTCTTTTCCTGCTTGAAAAGCTTTTAATACATTCAGGCAGCTATCGTTTGCTGCCCGCTTTTGTCACAACGGAGGCATGACATACTCACGTCTCGCATGCCAACCGCTTCTCTTTGGGGTCCAGGGGCGATAGCCCCTGGTGCGGGTGCAGGGGCGGCATAGCCCCAGCCGCTCGCCGCGCAGGCGAAACACCACGCTTTGTCAGTCTCCTGCCGCTCGCCGCGCAGGCGAAACACCACGCTTTGTCAGTCTCCTGCCGCTCGCCGCGCAGGCGAAACAGCTCACTTCGAGCACACCCAAGGCTCGCCGCGCAGGCGAAACCGCTCGCCGCGCAGGCGAACCTCAAAAAAGCGGTGCTATACTATACGCGCAAACCTGCGCCAACCAAAGGCAGCGCCGCATGAAACGTACCCTGTTCGACGCCGAGCACCTGATGCTTCGTGACGCATTTCGCGCCTTCCTCGCCCGCGAGGTCGCGCCGCACTATGCCGCCTGGGAGGCGGCCGGCTGCGTCCCGCGCGAGCTGTGGCGCGCGGCCGGCCGGGCCGGCTTCCTCGGGCCAAGCGTGCCCGAGCAGCACGGCGGCGCCGGCCTGAGCGACTACCGCTACAACGCCGTGATCGTCGAGGAGCTGGCGCGCGGCGGCTTCCTGGGCATCGGCATGCCCGTCCACAACGACATCGTCATCCCCTACATCGTGCGCTACGGCACGCCCGCCCAGCAGGCGCGCTGGCTGCCCGGCCTCGCCAGCGGCGCGCTCGTCGGCGCGATTGCGATGACCGAGCCGGGCGCGGGCAGCGACCTGGCCGGCATCCAGACCAGTGCTGTGCGCGATGGCGATGCCTATGTATTGAATGGGCAAAAAACGTTTATCTCAAATGGAAGCCTGGCCGATGTGGTCATTGTGGTCGCCCGAACCGAACCCGGCCGCGGAAGCCGGGGTATCAGC
>LJCR01002500.1 GCA_001399705.1 Kouleothrix aurantiaca | reverse complement strand
GACACAAACTGTTTGACAAGAACAAACATGTGTGCGATTATGTGTCAGAGCGACACAATCATAGCACACTCAGAAGGAGGGACAGGTGACCGATCAAAGTGCGTCCGGTCTCCCCGGACGGCCGCGCGTCGATACCATTACATTCAACGAAGATGAGCTACAGGCGGTCGTCCTTGATAACCGTGAGGTTGTACTGCCGGTGCGGGCTGTCTGTGGTGTCCTGGGCCTCGACCCCGACACGCAGGCGGAAAACCTGCGCCAGCATGATGTACTGGCGCAAGGGCTGCGTTACGTGAGGATTCCAACCGCAGGGGGGATTCAAACGGTACTCGCGCTGCACCGCCGCTATCTCTATCTGTGGCTGGCAAGCATCCCGCCGAACCAGGTACGCCCCGAGATCCGGCCCAAGCTGAAGGCATACCAGGAAGAACTGGTCGAGCTATTGAACGCGATTTATGGTGTGGAGTCGGAGGCTGGCTCGCTCGAACCGGCGGCCCCGCCGGCGATCTCCCCGGCCACTGTAACCCTGATCGCACGGCAGATGCGCACGCTCGCCGCGCAGCTCCGCCAGGAGTGGGCCGATTCTCAGGATGTGCAAAACCAGGAGATCGCCGAACTGAAAGACCTCGTCAACACGCAGTTGAGAACGGTTCAGGGGCAACTCGACGAGGCGCAGCAACGGCTCCTCGACAGTGTGAAGATCACCGCCGCGCAGCAGTCGGTCATCCGGCGGAGCATCGAAAAGATTGGGAAGCGGTACGAGACAAAGACGGGTAAGGCAATCTATGATCTGCTCTATGCCCGATTCCGTGCCGAACTTGGGACGCCGCGCTACGACGCGCTCCCGGCGGCCAAATATGCCCAGGCGCTGGACTGGCTGCGCGCTCGGGCGCGGGAGTATCTCCCCGATGACCCTGACGCGCTTCCACCGCTCCAGGAGAGCTTGCTGTGACTGAATCAACGCCACACCCGGTCGATTCGGGCGCGCCCC
>LJCR01000250.1 GCA_001399705.1 Kouleothrix aurantiaca | reverse complement strand
CTTTCCACAGGTGCACATGCGAATCGTTGAAGCCCGGCACCAGCGTGCGACCGCCCAGCGCAATGCGGCGGGTGCTCGGGCCAGCCAGCCGCTCGATCTCCGCGTCCTCGCCCAGCGCCAGAATTGTCTCGCCTGCAACGGCCAGCGCGCTCGCGCGTGGGCGCGCGGGGTCCATCGTGTGAATTGTGCCGCCAGTAAAGATCGTATCAGCGTGCATGGCCTTCCTTCATTTCAACATACCCAAGCTAAACGGTTGAGCCGCAGAGTCCACAGAGGTCACTGAGCAGGGCTGTCAGAACTTGGAGTCCTGCTTATTTGCTGTGCTCATTTCTTTGCTCGAATAGACATCCCTGCCAAGCGTTTATTTTAGGCCTTCTCACGCTCAAGCAGGATATACAGAAGCACCAAGACACAAAGACACCAAGAAACGTTCTATATCTTGGTGCTTTCGGGTCTCGGTGGTAAACCCGCAAACCTCGTGATCCTGCGCTAGCCGCCATTGTCCAGAATATCGCGCACTTTCCGCAGCAGTGCGCCGGGCGTAAACGGCTTATGCAAAAATTCAATCCCCGGGTTGAGATGGCCCTCGTGAACGATCGCCCGATCAGTGTAGCCCGAAATATACAACACTTTCACACCGGGAAAACGCTTTTCGAGCTGCTCGGCAACCTCGCGTCCGCTCATTTGCGGCATCACAACATCGGTGATCACCATGCCAAGCCTCAGATCTGGCGTTGTTCCCACCAGCTCCAGGGCGGCTCGCCCGTGCGGTGCGTCGAAGACATGGTAGCCATGACTGCGTAGCACGCGCGCGGTCAGCGAGCGCACGGCAGCCTCATCCTCTACGAGCAGGATGGTTTCGCTGCCGTTGGGCAATTCATCCGAAAAAGGCGCAGCGACAATTTCCTCGGTCGGCGCGTCGATGCCGGGCAGGTAGATTGTGAAGCGCGTGCCAATACCCGGCGTGCTGTGCAGCACAATCGTGCCGCCGTGCTGCTTGATAATGCCATAGCTGGTGGCCAGGCCCAGGCCGGTGCCGCGGCCCGGCGGCTTGGTGGTGAAAAACGGCTCAAAAGCGCGGCGCTGCGTTTCTTCGTCCATGCCCATCCCCGTATCGGTGATCGAGATCGCGATATACGAGCCAGGCGCCACGCCGATATACTCCTGCGCAATATCATCGATCAGGCTGTTTGCGGTTTCAATCACCAGGCGGCCGCCGCGTGGCATGGCGTCACGCGCATTCACGGCCATATTAATAATCACCTGTTCGAGCTGCGTGAGGTCGCCTTTGACATGCCAGAGATGCGAGAAAACGCGCGTGCGCAGCTCGATATCTTCGCCAATCAGGCGCCGCAGCAGGGCATCCATATCCAGGATCAGGCGGTTCGCGTCGATCACGCGCGGTTCCAGAATTTGCTTGCGCGCAAACGCCAGCAGCTGCCGCGTCAGGCCCACAGCGCGCTCGGCGGCGGCGGCGATCTCGCTCACATCGGCGCGCGCCGGGTCGTCGGGCGCTAACGTATCGAGCGCAAGGTCGGTGTTGCCAAGAATAGCGGTAAGCAGATTGTTGAAATCGTGCGCAATGCCGCCCGCCAGCTGGCCCACGCCTTCCATCTTCTGCGCCTGAAGAAACTGCGCCTCCAGCCGCTTGCGGTCGGTTATATCGCGCCCAACGGTAACCACATAGCGCTGCCCGGCCCGCACCAGCGCCGACGCTTTGGCCTCGATCCAGCGCCACGAGCCGTCGGCGTGCCGCACGCGCACAGTGAGCTGTGTAGCCGCGCGCGTGCGCATAACTGCGAACTGCTCCAGCACTTCGGCGATGTCGTCGGGATGAAACAGGTCGGTTGGCAGGCCGCCCCCGGCGCTGTCTGGCACATAGCCAAGCACGCGCTGATACGAAGGGCTGGTATACACTGCCGTCACCTGGCGGCCAAGCAGAAACATATTGATCAGATCGTCAGTATTTTCGGCGATCAGGCGGTAGCGCTCCTCGCTTTCGCGCAGTGCCTCGCGGGTGAGCTTATTTTCGGTAATATCGCTGATAATGCCAAAGTAGCTCAGTACAGAATCGGCCCGGTCGCGCAGCGGCTCGGCGGTGCTGAACACCCAGCGCACCTGATCGCCGGGCAGCAGAAAGCGGTATTCCTGCGCAAACGCTGCCCCCCGGTAACCGACAGCTGCCAGCTCTCGATCACATGCGCGGCGTCGTCGGGATGCAGCGCCGCTTGCCAGCCTTCCCCAAGCGCAGCTTCGGGCGGCAGGCCAGCCAGGTCGCTCCACTGTTTGTTGACAAACAGGTAGTCGCCAAGCGGCGTTGCCTGGAAAATACCCACCGGCGAGTGCGTGACAAGCGCGCGGAATTTGTCGTCGCTCTCGCGCAGCGCAAACTCTGCGCGGCGGCGCTCGACGATCTCGCGCTCCAGGGCGCTCATGTTTCGTTCGAGCACCAGGCGGCTATGCTCAAGCTCGCGCTCACGAATAAGCATTTCGTTGATCGTGCGCTCAAGCACGCGCGAAAAACGGTGCAGAAATACGCCCAGCACGATCGCGATCAGCGTAAACACGCTAATGATTGCAGCAGCCGGCAAGGGCAATTCGGGCTGCGGAACGAGCGGGTTGGCAAAAGTGAAGAACACTATCCCGGCGCTTACGGTAATCGTAAAAGCAAGCCCCACCACGTCGGCCATCACACCAGCCAGCACAACCGGCATCAGGAACGCAACCAGCACATAGCCGCCACGCGCAATGCCCAGTGCCGAGAGTGTCATGCTCAGCGGCACCAGCAAGCCACAGATCGTAAGCAGCACTGCATTATTCAGGCGGCCACAGCGCAGCACCAGCAGCGCCGCCGCCATAAAGGCCGACATAGTCAGGTCGGCGCTGACAGTCAAGGATTTTTGAATAGCCGACAAAGGGGTGAGAAACGAAATCGGCGTGCCCACAAAGCCAAGCACAAACAGGCCGATAATCATAACCGTTAGAAATTCTGCTTTCCGAACTTCGATTGGATCGTGAATTGCAGCATCGTTGATCCAGCGACGCAGACGTTCCCGCATAAAGACCTCGTTATCAATCGTTTGGGGATGGGCAGCAAGCGTATCGTCCGTACGCGCCCAGGGGGTGCCCAAATATTTTGACATATACACCTGCCACGGAGTTCACGGCTGGCCTTTCTGCCCGCATCCTTATCGCCCATCCATCATCAAAAATGCAATAGCCAGGCAGCTGATTGTAAAGCTGCCTGGCTATTGTAGAATACCCTGATCACGAGTAGCACTGCGCTATTGTATCACCCCTATGCCTGAAATGATTCAATTGTTGGCGCGGCATAAGCCAATTACGACACGGCGGTTTACTAAAAATCGCTTACTGCCCATCGATATACACGGTTTTGACCTTGGTGAAAAACTCGACTGCGCCCTTGCCCATTTCGCGGAACATGCCCGAGCCGCTGTTCTTGAAGCCGCCAAAAGGCGCCTGGATCGACGCGCCAACCGTGCCCTGGTTGACCTTCACCATGCCAGCTTCGGCGCGCTCGGCAAAGCGGATGGCGCGCCGCAGGTCGGTGGTAACAATGCCCGCCGACAGGCCATAGCTGGTGTTGTTGGCGATCGCCAGCGCTTCTTCAAGGTCGCCGGCTTCGAGCAGGCCAACCACCGGGCCAAACACTTCTTCCTGCGCAATCCGCATGTCGGGCGTGATCTTGGCGATCACCGTCGGCTGCACGAAGTGGCCGCGCGCAAACGCGCTGCCGTCGGGCGCGCCGCCGTCGGCCAGCACCTCGGCGCCTTCGCCACGCGCGATCTCGATATACTCAAGGTCGGTGGCGAGCTGGCCTTTGCTCACCGCCGGGCCCATCTGTATGCCGTCGCTCAGGCCCGGGCCGACTTTCAGGCTGCGTGCCGCCGCCACCAGCCGGTCGGTAAATTCGCGCAGCACCGGCCGCTCGACGATCACGCGGCTGGCGGCGGTACATGCCTGGCCGGTCAGGCCAAAGCCGCTCGCCGCCACGATCTGCACAGCCTTGTCGAGGTCGGCGTCGGCGGCGACGATCACCGGGTTCTTGCCGCCCATCTCCAGGTGCGTGCGCGTCAGGCGCGGCGCGGTCTTCTGGTACAGCGCGTGGCCCACGCTATACGAGCCCGTGAACGACACCGCGTCCACGCCCGCATCCGTCACCAGCGCATCGCCCAGCGCGCCGCCCGCGCCCGTGACGACGTTCAGTACCCCTGCTGGCAGGCCGGCTTCGTGCAGCAGCTGCGTGAGCATGATGGCCATGATCGGTGTGGTCGAGGCGGGCTTGAACACGACCGTGTTGCCAACCACTAGGGCCGGCGCGATCTTCCACACCGGGATCGAGAGCGGGAAGTTCCACGGCGTGATGATCGCGCATACGCCCAGCGGCACGCGCGTGCTGTACAGCAGCGTGTTGGGCGTGTCGGCGGGCAGCATATCGCCACCCACGCGCCAGGCTTCGCCCGCGAAATAGCGGAACAGCTCGACCGAGCGCACCACCTCACGCTGCGACTCCAGGCGCGTCTTGCCTTCTTCGCGCGTCAGGGCGCTGGCCCACTCGTCGGTTTTGCTTTCCATCAGGTTGGCGGCGCGGTACAGCACGCGCCCGCGCTCGGGCGGCGTCAGGCCGGCCCATTTCGGGAAGGCGGCGCGCGCCGCCGCAATTGCGGCCTGCACATCCGCCACCGTCGAGGCCGGCACGCTGCCGGGCACGTCGTCGGTGTCGGCCGGGTTGCGCACGTCGATCCAGTCGCCGCCTGAGGCTGCGACCCACTCGCCGCCAATGAAATTACGATATTGTTCGGGCATTGTGATGCTCCTTATAGCAGACTGTAAATACC
>LJCR01000025.1 GCA_001399705.1 Kouleothrix aurantiaca | reverse complement strand
AGATGATCAGTGCATAGCCCGCCGGCAGGCTGGCACGACCCATCAGCCCGCGTCCGCGCGCCATAAAGGAGCGCGCCAGCTCTGCCGCATCGGCAAGCACTTGCCCGCGCGTCTCGTTTCGGATCTCAATCGTCGGCATTGCTGGCATACGCGTTTCCTATGCATAAAGAAAGGCAAAGAACCACAAGAGTTCCTTGCCTTTCGACGATTTGCTGCCGGCGTTCGCGCTACAGCCCGCCCAGCGAACCCATCAGGCGCGGCACAGCCGGGCCAAGAATGACGATAAACAGCGACGGGAAGATCAAGAAGGCCATCGGGATGAGCATCTTGATTGGCGCTTTGTGGGCCGCTTCCTCAGCGCGCTGGCGCCGCCGGATGCGCATCTGGTCGGACTGGATGCGCAAGATCTTGCCGATCGAAACGCCAAGCTGCTCGGCTTGAATGATGGCGGCGGTGAATGTCTGCACATCCTCAACACCAGTGCGCTGCGCCATGTCCTTCAGCGCATCGCGGCGCGCCCGGCCCAGGCGCGTATCGGTCAGCACGCGCTTGAACTCATTCGAAAGCTCGTTGTCCCATTTGTCGGCCACGCGCATCAGCGCCAGGTCGAATGCCAGGCCCGCCTCGACGCTAATCGTCAGCAGGTCGAGCGCATCGGGAAGCGCTTTTACGATGTTATGCTTGCGCTGCTTGATCTTGCGGCCCAGCCACATACCCGGCAGCAGGTAGCCAA
Organism: Kouleothrix aurantiaca; assembly: GCA_001399705.1. GTDB lineage: Bacteria > Chloroflexota > Chloroflexia > Chloroflexales > Roseiflexaceae > Kouleothrix > Kouleothrix aurantiaca. The sequence goes on along the minus strand of LJCR01000025.1, from coordinate 12,285 downwards.
GCACCGCCATGATCCCGGTATACATCAGCGCCTTGGGCGTTTCCATACCCTGGCTGAATGTAACAAAGCCGCCAGCGACCAGCAATATCATCATCAGCGCCATGCGCAGGCCGCTGAACATCATCGGCGTGATATTCCCCGGGTTACCAGCCTGCTGTATATTGAGCTTTAAGCGCTCGGCGCTCTGCTTTGGGCCATATTTACCAAGCTGCGCCAGAATAGCGCGCGCCATTGGAATAAGCACACGCTGGCTGAATGGCTGCTGAAGTTCCAGCTCGTCAAGCGTCATGGTACGCTCAGTGAACTGGCTCAGGCGCTCGCCAATCGCATCAGTTTGGGCCGGGCGGGTCATCCCAAAAATCACCAGACCAATGCCCGCCACCATAACGACAGCAAGAATAACAATAAGTGACGTCATCGCCTACCTCACACTTCAATATCAACAATCTTCATAATTACGAAGAAGCCGATAATGATCATGGCTAGAGCAGTCACCGGCAAGCAGCACCAGGCATCCGGTGGCAGGCCAAACTTAAACATTGGCGACATATAGTCGGGGTTGATCACAGTGATGCCAATAGCCAGCACAATCGGCAGCGCGGTAATCACATACGCCGAAATACGGCCCTGGGCAGTGAGCACCTGGATTTCACCCTTGATGCGCACTCGCTCACGAATCGTGTGGCCGATTGTCTCAAGGATCTGCGCCAGGTTGCCACCAACCTCGTGCTGAATATTCACCGCAGTGATCAGCAGATCCAGGTCGTCGGAAGGCACGCGCCGCAGCAGGTTACCCAGCGCTTCCTCGGTCGAAAGACCCAGGCCGATCTCCTGAACCACACGGCGAAACTCATTCGACATTGGCGGCGGGGCCTCGCGCGAAACAAGATCCATCGACTGCAGAAAGCTATAGCCGCTACGCAGCGAGTTCGCCATCAGCGTGATGCCATCACCTAACTGGTTATTGAATGACTTGATCCGCTTGCGCGAGGCATATACCACATACAGGTTCGGCGCAAACGAAAGCAGCACGCCGCCTACAAGCGCCGAAAGCACCATCGCCGCCGTACTGGCGCGGCCGATATACGCGCCCAGACCCGCACCCGCGAGCGCAGCCAGCATCTTCAAACCAATGAACTCAGTCACCGTCAGCTTCAGGTCAGCGCGTGCAAGATCGCGCGCGATCTTACTGCCCTGCCGGCCCTTGCTCACCGCTGCATCGATCTTCTCCAGCGGCTTTGCTTCAACCGCCTGGTTGCGCTGCGAGCGCCCGGCGAACTGGTTCAAGCGGTCGTCGAGCGCCCGCCCGCCACCCGCACCATCCATCGATTTACGGCCCATCAGGCCGATGACGATAAACAGCAGCGCCAGCACGCCAGCGCCGATCAAAAGCATCAGGGGGCTTATCGGTAGATTCGTCGGCAGACGCATACCGCATTCCTTTCCAGCCGGCAGATCTTGGGCCAGCCGCTACGCGCCGATTTAGAAGAACGAGCGCTCGCCAGCATAGCCAAAAATATTCGGCGGCAGGTAGATATTCTGGGCCTCGAACAGTTCGACGAACTTGGGCCGAATACCAGTTGGCCGCAGCTGGCCGATGATTTTGCCGCGCTCGTCCAGGCCCGTCTGCTCGAATAGAAATACGTCCTGCAGAACGACGACGTCACCTTCCATGCCTTGCACTTCAGTGATATTAATAATCTTGCGACTTCCATCTTTGAGCCGTGCTTGCTGCACAATGACATTAATCGCCGACGCAATCTGCTCGCGGATGGCGCGCACCGGCAGATCCATGCCGGCCATCAGCACCATCGTTTCGATACGTGCAATTGCATCGCGCGGCGTGTTGGCGTGCAGCGTAGTCATCGAGCCATCGTGGCCAGTGTTCATGGCCTGGAGCATTTCAAGCGCTTCGCCACCACGGCACTCGCCTACAACAATTCGCTCGGGGCGCATACGCAAGCAGTTAATCACCAGGTCACGAATGCTGATCTCGCCTTTGCCTTCAACATTCGGCGGGCGCGACTCAAGCGTCACAACGTGATCCTGGCGCAACTGAAGCTCAGCAGCATTTTCAACGGTGATGATGCGCTCGTCCTCGGGAATAAACGACGAAAGCGCGTTCAGCGTGGTCGTCTTGCCCGAACCCGTACCGCCCGAAACCACAACGTTCAAGCGGCCACGCACGCACGCCGAAAGAAATTCTGCCATTTCGCGCGACAGTGATCCAAAGCGGATCATATCTTCGACGGTGATGCCTTCCTTCTTAAACTTACGAATGCTCAAGCAAGGGCCCACCAGCGAAATTGGGCGAATGACCGCATTCACACGACTGCCGTCTGGCAAACGCGCATCCACCATCGGCGATGATTCATCGCAACGGCGCCCGAGCGGCGAAATAATGCGGTCAATCACGCGCATCACATGCTCGTCGTTGTTGAAGATCACATCGCTTTTCTGCAGCTTGCCCTTCCGCTCAATATAGATGCTGCGCGGCCCGTTGACCATAATTTCACTGATCTCGGTGTCGTTCAGCAGCACTTCAAGCGGGCCAAAGCCCAGGATGTCGGCGGCAATACTTTCGAACATGCGCGCGCGCTCGGTGCGCGTCAGCACAATATTTTCGCTATCCAGGATAGTGTTGAAAATATCTTCAACCTGCTGGCGCACCTTGGCCGCATTCGCAAGGTCAAGCTTCGGGTCCAGCTCGCCAATCAGCTTGTTCTGGACACGCGAACGAATATCAGCAAAGGCGTGATCATCACGTTCGCGGGCTGAACTGGCTACTTTATTGCCTTCAAAATGTTGTGCGCCAGGCCGAATCGCGGACGCACCGCTCTCGGCAGGGGCGGGCGTACCGCCAATTCGCTTCAGCAACGACATAGCAAGAACCTCCTCCAAACGAAATGAATGTTACGATGCGGGCCATCCTAGCGCTTGGTCAGTAATCGGCCGAAAAGACCGCGGCTCTCAGGCGCCTTTGGCTCAGGCGAAGGAGCACCCGCCTTCACCGTCGCGCCGCCACGGGCATTGCTGATCAAGTTCGCCAGGGCAAAAATATCTTTTGATGTTTGGTGATTGCGCTTTTCAATCACCAGCGGAACGCCCTGATTGATCGAAAGCGACATTTCATGCGCCGCATTGCCAATCTGGAGCGCGACTTTGTGCTGAATATTTTCCTCGACGTTTTCAACACGAATGCCAAGCCGGCTGTCGGCTTTATTTAGCACCAACAATGTCTTTTCCGGGGGATATTCCAGCAACTCGGCAACCTCAAGGAACAGCTTGATATTTTTGATGCAGGGCATCTCAAGCGTCATGAGCGTAACAATCCGATCGGCAAGGTCGAGCACAGCCAGCGCGCGATCCTGAAACGAAGACTGCGTATCGACCACGACATAATCGAACTCTTTACGCATAAGCTCAAGGATCGCGCGCAAATGATCGGATGTAACAAGCTCGCCGGTTTGCGGGTTTGGTGGGGCCAGAAGAACTTTGACCTGCGACGTATGGGTGGTTAGCACGTCGTTGAGCAATTCGCGGTCAAGCTCGCTAATACGATTTGCCAGGTCCGAAATCGTTTTGGTCGAAACCAGGTTCATAATCACGCCAAGGTCGCCAAAGATGACATTACCGTCGACCAAAGCCACCTTTTTATTCGTCAGCTGTCGCAGCGCTACCGCAAGGTTCGCGCTCACAACCGATGTGCCAGCGCCGCCTTTCGGGCTGAACACGGCAATAATCTGCCCCTGCGGACTATTGGCCTCGCCCATAAACTGCTCGGCCGGCGCAGACGTGGTGTAGCGGCGCTGCGTTGTTTGCAGGCGATACACGTGCCGAATGGCGTGGTACAGCTCCTCAGCGCTGATTGGCTTGGTCAGAAACTCGCGGGCGCCGGCAAGCATGGAGCGGCGCAGGTAATCCTGCTCGCCCTGCACGCTCATCATAATCACCTGCACGGTTGGCACCTGGCTAAGAATCGCTTCAGTCGCAGCGATGCCGTCCATGTCGGGCATATTGATGTCCATCAGCACAACGTCGGGCTGATGTTGTTTGGCCATTGCAACGGCTTCGCGCCCGGTTCCCGCTTTCGCCACCACCTTGATGTCTTTCTCGAAAAACAGCAGTTTTTCGAGGTTATCGCGGGTTTCGGTAATGTCATCGACGATCAGAACACGAATTTCGGACTGATCTGGCATGCGACTCTCCTCAGTATCCTCAGTAGTTTATGGTGTTGGCGTTGGTGTCGTGTTGATCGCCGGCGATGTTGGCGCGCTCGTCGTCGCAACAGGCGTCAGTGCACTTTGCTGGCTGACTGCCGGCACCGCAGGCTGCGGCAAAGGCAAGCCATACTGCGAAACAAGCAAATCGAGCGTTGCGCCCGTCGTCGTTTCAATCGCGCTGTCGCCGCTGCCACGCAGCACAAGCGTTATGCCTGTGCCCTGCTCGATCGAGAACTTCAGCAACTCGGCCTGCTGATCAGTCACGGCGAGGAGCAGCAGCCAATTGCCATTTTGAAATGTATTTGCGTTTGCTGGATTTGGCGTCTGATTATTACCGGCCTGATTCCCAGCTTGATTTTGATCAACTGGCTGGCCATTTGCATCTGTCTGCGGTGGGCCAGCATCGGCAGGGCCACCGGGCGTCGGCGTGCCTTCGGGGGCGGGAGCCGGCTTGCGGATCTGCAAGACCTGCACATTTTGCAGCAAGGTCTTCGTCGTCTGCCCCTGGAAAGGCTCTTCCTTGACCATTACCTGACCCTGATCATTAAAACCAGGGCGCAGATAGGTGCGGCTTACAATGAATGACGACAAAACGTCAACAAAGTCGCCTGGCCGGATCTGATCAGCCACGCCGCTCAGATTATTGACCTGGAAAGTCACAGCCTTTACCCGCGGCTGGCCAGCCTGCGCCGTTGGGATCTGAATTGCAAGGCCGGGCTCAGTCACATCAGCTTTACGAACTCGTTCGTTGAACGCAACACCGCGCAAGGTCTGCTTGTACAGCAGTTCTTCCGGGCTCGTGAAGTATTGATCTGGAGCTGCGGCAAACTCGGTTTCCGGAATATCGATCGTTGTCAGGAATGTAACTGTATCAGTAATGACAGTGTTAGCAGGGATATCGATCCGAGCAATAACGATCTTCCGCTTCACTTCTTGCGTTGGCTGGGGGGTGAGATCCTGTGTTGCCAGAGGCTGCTGCGAAAGCACAAAATATGCCAGCGCGCCAATGACAATAATCAGGAGTCCGAGAAGCAGAAAAAGCCGGCCTCCACGCCTCATGTGCATTCAACCTTTCTTCTAGAAGCATGCGCAGCCGCAGATGCCTGAGCAAATATTATAGCACAGGCTGACAAGCCATGCACCGAAACAGCGTTGGGAGGCCAACCGTGAAGGTCGGCCTCCGTGCGCACCGTTGGTCTACGCATGCAATGATCGCTTGATCACAATTCTTAGCAAGCTATCGCTTCACCAGAGGAACGTATGCAATGTATCCGGTCTTATTGACAGCGAAGGTAATAGTTTGCGAAATATTATTCCCTTCACCGCCTAACGTCCCCTCATACACATTATTGTATGAGTCGGCCACCAGAATGACTGAGTAGTTGCCCGGTGTTTTAAAGAACGAGAGGATATCAACCGATTTATCGTGATTTGCGCCTTTCGAGGCGAGCCACTTGGTGACGCTATAGGTTGAATTAATCCCCATCAAACTGCGATTAATATCGGCATACGCATCGCTGCATTGCATATTTTGGTTGGTGAACGGTATAGTGGGCTTCACGACCGTCTCACCTGGGCCAAAAATGCACATGTCTACAAAGAACGAGCCAGAGAGATCGAGATCTGCGGCCAATGTCGGCTCGAACTTGTTGACGTTCTGGATCACAACCTTGATACCCGTCAGCGTCGTGCCATTCTTTAATGGGCTAACGCCGTTGGTGGCGAAGTTGATATCGGGATTACCGGGAACAAACACATCGATGCTCATGTTGAGCAAGGAAGGTGTGACCAGATAATTATCGGTCGCCAGCTTTGCGCGGTATTGGAAGCAGCGCGCTGCCAGGTTGATTGGCGGCGAGGTGTTTACGCCATTGGCAGATTGATGCGATGCGTCGCTCTGTGTCGCTTTTACGGCCTTCCAGCTACTTTCATCCCAAGTAGCAGTTGCGCAGGTGTCACCCGAGGAAATGCGGTATTGAACGGCGATATCCGCGCCAGCCGCGTTAGTACGATTGATCTGGCTGTACCAGCGGATCGTTTGCAGCTGCGCAATCTGTGTCCCGCCAAAATCGACATCGTAGGGCTTGGAATAGAACCAGCCACTCGATGCGTAGCCGGTTGTATTCACGTCTTCGCCGCCGCCAATGCGCCCAAAAATGACGTTGGCAGTACCGAAATCGTCGCCCGTGTTGCCATCGGCAGTGTTGCCGCGCCCGCCAAATACATAGACGAAGGCGGTATTCTGGCTGGTATCATCGGCAGGAACGATGGCAGTGGCGTGGAATGCGCGCGCAAAAGGCAACGCGTCGTTTTTCAAGAAGTTACTGCCACCACCATCAACACCCGGTGGAACCTCGCCCAAATTGAACCCGTGGAGTTCCATGTTATCTTCGACATAAGTTGTCAGCACGCCCCGGTCTGGCTGATCACTATTGTTTGGCAGGCCGCCAACCGCATACAGCGAACCGTGGAACGTAACGCCGCTAAAGGCCGTGCGTGCCTGCGGCAGGGTGCCTTGCCAGCCAAAGTCCCATGTAAGCTTGCCATCGGAGGCCACAAACGCACGGTAAACTTTCGAGTTAAATGTCGGCAGGCTTGTTTGCGTCTGCGGTGTAAGCTGCCCGCCAGCCACATAGAGCATATCCGCTGAGTCGCCAGTGCTCACCAGGTAGTGATCAGAGTAGATGGAAGCATCCCACAAACCGGTCGGCGAATTGCCTACCACAGGAATACCCACCCATTTATCCCAACCGGCCGCACCGGTGCTCGGCTTGACAAGCTGCCCGCCCGAGCCAACGCGCGCATAGAAAACATCCTTCGAGCCTTCGCTCACCGTGGTTGCCTGGCCGCCGGTGCCGCTGCGGTAACGCTTAAGCCCACCAATAACGTAGACATAGGTCTGGTTGCCGACTTTAAGGCTTGTCACCGCTGGCGACTGCAAGCCAAGCTGGCTGATATTCTGGGTATCGTTTGCGACAGGCGAAGGGATCGCCGGGCCGGAAACCCAGCTCGTGATATGCCCAGTGGTACCAACCACACCAATCCGCACCGCGTAGCTCGAAAAATCGAAGGTTCCGGCCGAGGCGTTCCCGCCAATGACATAGATATAGCCAGCGCCATTCCCCGTCGATACTGATGTGACACCCGGCGAGTTAATCGCGGCTACAGGCGTGGTAAAACCAGTCTGGTTCGAGCCCTGCACCGCCGGCAGGGATGGCTCCGCCTGCCAGTCTTCGGTAAAGGAGCCATCGGTTTGTGACACGGTTGCCGACCATACGTCGGCAACTGATTGCGATGAACTACTGACTGGAGTAATACCGCCAATAACAAAGAGACGATTATCAATCGCCGTTGCACCCATTTTAAACAGATTTTTCTTTAAGTTGAACGGCGAGCTCACCCACGTTTTCAACAAGCCAATCGGCCCAAGCTGAATAGCGCCCGACACATCTTTCGGCGAAAGTGCTGTGTTTTGCAGCGGCCCCAGCACTGTGCGCTGGAACGAGCCTTTAGCAAAATCGGTAATCGCATTGTCAATTGTTTTTTGTGTGACGGCAGCCTGAGTACCCGCGGGCGGCAGAAGGCTGATGCCGAGCACACAGATCCCGACGAGCAAACTCACGCGGGTGCGAAATGACAGGTGTTGTGATAAAAACATAGAGCTTCCTCGCTTCACAGAGTTAGCCAGCCGAAAGCCGAGCCCAGATGATACCGACGCATCGTCAGGGCTCGGCTTAGGGTGTTCAAGGTTAGCCTAATGCCACACGATCACCTATGGGCAGACCGTTGCATCCTGTTTGAGCTGCAGGCGCAGCGGATCGAGCACAACCGATGCACCCAGGACTTCCGACGGCGAGAGCGTGAACGGCATTTCCTGCACGGTGGTCAAGCCGGGTTTGATCTGATCGTATTGACGCGACTGACCATCGCCGTCGGGCGCTGCCGCTTTGTATGCGACGTATCCACTCATCGAGTAGTTACCCGGGGCCAGGCCCTGCGCAACTGGCACGGTGTAACCAAGCTGCTCGCCCAGGCCGTCCTGCGTAATCGGCAGCGCATTCTTCACGGTGCCGCGCGGGTCTGCGCCTGGGCCGGTCCAGGGCAGGTTCAGCGGTGTATGGCTAGCATCGTACAGGTAAACGTAGCCATATACGCCGGTTGGCAGGTTAAACAAAGCCGAACTCGCTGTGTGCGCCTGATCGATATGGCTGATCCAGTTAGCGCCGGTATTCGGAATACACGGTCCTTCAGCTTTGGCTTGAATCAAGGCGAGCACCAGGCTCACCACCGACGCATCGCGGGCCGGGAAGACCAGGCTTGGGTCCGAGGCAACTTCATCGAGGCCCAGCACATCGACCTGACCAAGCGCCAGCACGAAGAGCTGAAGATTATCGATGCGCGATTTCATACCGGCAGCTTCCGATACCATAGCTGTAATTGGGCGCATACCATTTGGCACATTCGGCTTATATGTCGGCGGCGGGTCATACTGGCAGCGCGGCGTATTCAATGCTCGGCTGTCGCCGCCATATTCGGGGCAAATATCTTTTGCAAGATTCGTCTGGCCATTAAGAAAGATATTTGCCACGCCGTCTGTCATATAGATAACTGCGTGCTTGTATGCCTGGCCATTGGGCGCGGCCGGCGGCGGGCTGCTCTGCAGGATTTGGCCCGCCTTGTTGAGTGCCGCTGGCCCAGGCGTACCACCCGAAGTCAGGTACGGATTGGTACCAACCTTACCAGCACTCATCACCGTCTGTTTCAGAAGGGCGGCATCTTGGCTCCAGCCTGTGCTTGTATCGACTTTAACTTTGTTGCTCGAGTCGGTGCTGAACGAAATAATGCGCATCGTATCGCTGGCGCGCATATTATCAATAAACCCACCCGAGCCTGCCAGCGCCTGCTTTAGCACATACACACGTCGCTCAGACTCCGTCTTCCAATAATCGCCACCGCCATTTGGGCAGGAGTCGGGCGTTGCGCCATTAAAGGCTTCGCACTGCCGAACAGCACCAGTACCACTCAAGTTACCCTGGCCTTTGAAGTTCCAGCTCATCGAGCCCGACACGTCCATGATGATCTCATAGGCGATCGGCTGGCCGTTTTGTGGCTGGCCCCAGCGCGGCTTCAGGAAAACGTTGCCGTTGATACCCAGGGTATTGCTGGTCACCGCCGGCGTGCTCAAGCAGGCGACGGAGTTAGCCGGGCCAATGTATACAAGGTCGAAGTAGGAATTCGCGCCATTGCCACCCAAACCGACCATATAGAATGCTGCCAAGCCAGCGATCTGGAACGTTGCATTGGCACCAGTGCCAACCGCAGGCTTCACAATCGGCAGGATCATCACGTCTTTATTTGTAATATGCTTCTGGATCTCGGTTTTGAGGTTCCCACTCAACGCCACACCTGTGTTGGCATAGGCCCAGTCGCCCGCGTTGATCTCGTGCGGCTTGATGGGGTAGACGACCTTGCCATTCACCATGGGCGGCTGCGAGCTGGCATCCGGCCAAGTATATGTATCGGTCTTGCTGTTGTAAAGGCCCTCGTCAAAGCCATTTGCGAGATTGCCCGAGCCAGCAAACATATCGACCGTAGCCGTTGTATTGCCACCACTTGAGGCTGCCTGCCAGCGCAAAAAGCTGAAGTTACCGGGCGAGTTGGCCTGATCGTTGATATACACACGGCGCTGGGTCAGGCCACCAGGGTAGTTCGGATCGGTGTATGTTTTATAGTAGGGAAGATCCGCCTGATTCTGTGGCGGCAGAAATCCGCGTGTGTCCAGACTGCTGGACTGCACGCCGAGTGGGTACACACCCTCCACCGGCGAGCAGCGCGCGGCATAGGCCTGCGCCTTCACTGGCAGGGTCGGGCGATCAAGAACGCGCGCGAAGTAGGTGTTTACATCGCCGTTCACAATGACCTGCAAGTAGGTCGCGCCGGAAGGCACATTGCCGCACGAACCCACATAGCACAGAAAGTTGGCTTTGGCGTCCAGGTAGTAGGCGTTAATAATGCGCTGATCGCCCTGCGCCGTGCCGTTGCCATTGATGTCGTTATACGCGCCATCAACGTTATTCGAGCGCAGCGATTGCTGAATGACCTGCTTGATATTCTGGTCGCTGCCGCCCTGGATCATCGCGTTCATACCAGAGAGCGCGGCGGCGTTGGTTGCGCGCACGGTGTTGCGTTGCTGCGCGTAGTTGTTGCCGACATCGACCGCCAGGCCGACGGCGCCAACCAGCACAACGATCAACAAAGCAATGAGTGGGATGCTTTGGCCGCGTGCCTTCGTGTGTATGAAACGGGCGCTCATAAACTTCCTCCACTGTGTAGTTCGGGGTTTCAATGTTGTAGTGCAATGCCCTTGAACACGTACGTGTTTTATGGTGTAACGGTTATTGAGTCAGTGCAGCGAGTAATAACTCCGGCAGTCAAGCTTTGTGACCGAACAGTGCCATTGCCAACTGTTGTGCTGTTAAAACTGCCGGTAAAGTTAGCCTGGAACCAGAGCGCATAAGCTGAGTTTGCCGTCTTGCCAATCAGGTTTGGCACGGTACACGTTGGGATCTGACTTGAACTGCCAGTGCCGCTACCGCGCGCCACGCTATCGCGGATCGGCATGATGTAGGCCGACCTCAGCGGGACAATACGGCTAAAGGCTGGGGCTAGCGGAAACAGCATCTGGTGGACCGAGCGAACCGTGACGCGAATGTAGCACAGCGCCGTTGTGGCTGTGCTGGCGTCGGTGCAGGTGACATTTTCAGCTGCGCCAGTCGCAACATTCAGCGTCGGGTCGCCATCCATCGACGGGTCGGCCAGCATTTCCACCGTGATGTTTGCGTCGACTACGCCAGCCTGATTCTGGTCGTTGATGCCATCGCCATTCAAATCGAGCAGATTGACAAAGCCAATGCCGCCGGTGTCGCCCGACTCGAAGCGCACATGGTTTTTGATCTCGGTCGTATCAAGGACGCGCCGGCCCTGCCCATCGGTAAGGAGCCAGCGGCTGCCATAGGAAGCGCCTTCTTGTGCAGCATTATGCAGGCCTTGCAGTGCGAGCATAATCAAGCCAACATCGACGGCGGCGGCGAGCAGAAAGAAAATGAGTGTGGCCGCGAGGGCAAACTCGACCAGCGCCTGGCCGTGAGTTCGGTGTCGTCGTTGTTTCATCATGATCCTCACGCGTGGCAGGCAAATTGATTTGGCGAGTTCGGGTTGTCGCCCATCGATTCAATCGAACGGCGCGTCGCCATTTTTACGCGCATGGTACCCTGCGAGCCAAAAGTGATGAATCGCCAGAACGGCGTGAGCGGCTGGATGTTATAAACCATATCGATCTGGATTGGTTCGCCCAACTGCCGCTTGCCGGAAGGATAGCTCAGCGCAAAGGTGTTGCCGTTGGTGCCGCTGGCAATGTCGGTGAACATCACTTCGGGAGTGCCGGCGCGCGTGGCATCCAGAATGGTCGCAACACAATTGTCGGTGCGATCAAGCGGGCTCACTTTATTTAGGAAGGGCGGGATCTCGGCAGCTTTTTCCGCGCCGTTACGCGCCGCCTGATAGACCGTCGCATACCCGAAAATATACCAGCCCATATCGATGATGCCAAAAATGATCATGACGATAAATGGCAGCAACAGCGCCATTTCGACCATCGACTGGCCCTTTTTTCGTTTCCACACACGCACCATACACCATGCCTCTTGACGATTGTGCTGCAGCCATGCATCCCGATATTCTAGACACTGCGGGCATCTGCGCTGATTATACGGTTCCAAAGCTGCAATCAACAATAGGACGAAGGTACTGATCGCGCGATTTGTGACATTTGCATGACGGTTTTAGCCCATGCTCATGCGAAATTCGCTGTTCCCGCCAAGCTGCCCGAGCGAGCCAGGAGTGATTGGCAGCAAAGCGCCAGCACAGCCGCGTGATGCGTATCACTACTTGACAATGGCGGATCAGGTCGCTATAGTGAGCCACACATTGGGTATTTGTAAGCGATTATCCTAAACGTTGCCCGTCCGCACGGCCCCTTCTCTGCTCCGGCGCGCCTGCCCAC
>LJCR01002497.1 GCA_001399705.1 Kouleothrix aurantiaca | reverse complement strand
GCTCGGGCACGCTGCCGCGCGGCGTGGCGACGACGGGCGTGCCGCAGGCCAGCGCCTCGGCCATGCTCAGCCCGAACGGCTCGGCGAAATTGATCAGATGCAGCAGCGCGTAAGCCCCACCCAGCAGGCGGTCGCGCTCGGATGGCCCGGCCACGCCGACAAAGCGGATCTGCTCGCCATCGATGAAGGGCGCTATTTTTTCCTCATAATACGCCTCGTCGTGCACAATGCCGGCCAGAACGAGCGGCATGCCGCTGCGCCGTGCCAGCTCAACCGCCTCGGCCGCGCCTTTGTCGGGGTGGATGCGCCCAAAAAACAGCAGGTAGCGCCCGTGCTCGCGGCGCGGCGTGAATTCCTCCAGCGGGATGCCGTGGTAGATCGTGGCGATGTAATCGAGGCTTGGGTGGCGGTCGGCGTTGCTGATCGAAACATAGTGCGCGCGGCGATTGTAGCGCTGGTAGACCGGCAGAATGCGCTCGGACGAGAAGCCGTGGATGGTGGTGAGCAGCGGCGTGCGCACCAGCGCGCTGTACGAAAGCGGCAGGAAATCGAAGTGGTTGTGGATGAGGTCGAACTCGCCGGCGCGCTCGAATACCTCGGCGATGTGCATGCACTCCCACACCTTGGCGTCGAGCGGCGGGTCTTCGGCGTAGGGGCGCGGGGCCACCGCCGCCAGCCGCGCCGCGGTGATCGAGTCGGCGCTGGCGAACAGGGTGACATCCACGCCGCGCGCCACCAGCGGCTCGCTTCCCGCCGGCACTGCCCCACCACGCACCGGCAGCAGCGCGCTGTCAGCAGGCGGGTTTACCACCAGCGCCGGGCCGTCGGGCCACGCAGCCGGCAGAAAATCGTCGAACACAGTGAGCGCTGCGGCGGCCGGCTGGTACGCCTCGGGCGCGGTGACGGTCACGCTTGCGCCCGGCACGGCAGCCAGTGCGCGGCGCAACGTCTCGGGCGCGGCGGAAACGAGCTGGATGGCGAGCGGGCGCGCC
>LJCR01002498.1 GCA_001399705.1 Kouleothrix aurantiaca | reverse complement strand
CTTCGAGCGCGGTGTGAAGATTTCGGGCTCACGCTTCTATGTGATGAAGGGCATGGGCGCCAAGCTCCAGCGCGCCGTGATCCAGTGGCTGCTCGACCTGCACGGCAAACAGGGCTACACCGAGGTCTACACGCCCTTTGTGGTGAAGGAAGAAACCGTGTGGGCGTCGGGCCAGCTGCCCAAGTTCCGCGACAACCTGTACCGCGACGTGGAGGACGACCTGTGGCTGGTGCCGACCGCCGAGGTGCCGGTGACCAGCCTGCACCGCGACGAGATTCTCGACATGGGCCAGCTGCCGCTGCACTACTGTGCCTACACGCCCTGCTTCCGCCGCGAGAAAATGAGCGCCGGGCGCGATGTGCGCGGCATCAAGCGCGGCCACCAGTTCGACAAGGTCGAGATGTACAAGTTCGTCGCGCCCGAAACGAGCTACGCCGAGCTGGAGAAACTGCGCGCCGACGCCGAGGAAACCTGCCGCCTGCTTGAAATTCCGTTCCGCACCAAGGCGCTCTGCACCGGCGACCTGGGCTTTGCCGCCACCAAAACCTACGATGTCGAGCTATGGGCGCCGGGCCAGAATGAGTGGCTGGAAGTCAGCTCGTGTTCGAATGTCGAGGCGTTCCAGGCGCGCCGCGCCAACGTGCGCTTCCGCCCCGAGCAGGGCGCGCGGCCCGAGTATGTGCATACGCTGAATGGCTCGGGCCTGGGCATGCCGCGCACGATCATCGCGATTATGGAAAACTACCAGCAGGCCGACGGCACAATCGCCGTGCCGAAGGTGCTGCAGCACTACATGGGCACCGACGTTATTCGATAAGAACGAGACAAGGAGACAAGGAGGCGGGCGGGAGCTGTCTCCTTGTTTCCCCATCTCCTTGTCTGGAGTCGTGGATGGGTGAGATCGACGAGCGGCTGGAGCGCGGGGTGGCGGTTTTCCGGCGCGCTGGTGACGACCCGGCGCTGCTGGGCGCGGCGCTGCTGGCGTTCCATGG
>LJCR01002499.1 GCA_001399705.1 Kouleothrix aurantiaca | reverse complement strand
GTGTAGAGCGCAGAACCAAGAACCAAGAACCGCAGAACTGAGAGCCACAGAACCAAGAACCGGCGCCTGTGGCAGTATGCAGTTGGCAGCCGGCAGGAACCTGCAACGTTCTAACCGGAAGCCTGTAAACCTGCAACCCTCTGCGTCCTTTGCGCTCTTTGCGGTAAAAATCTGGTCGTTCGTCTTGCGTCGGTCGTCAACCTTCAAACCTGAAACTTTCGAACCTGCAACATGTGGAGGTAGCGGTGCCAATCCGAAAACAGATCATGCTGCTGCTGCTTGCGCTCCTGCTGCTGGCGGCCTGCGGCCCCGAAGATGGGCGCGCGCGTGGCGGCGGCGCGGGTGGCGACGGCGGCAACCGGCCGGCGGTGGTTGTGCCGAAGAGCAAAGTGTTTCAGTAGGCATGAGCGAGATCACACCCGCCGACTTCGCGCTGTTCCTGCTCGCCTCGGGCGATATGCAGCCGCGCAAGCGCGCCCGCGATCAGCAGGCCGACCTGGCCGGGCTGGAGCTGAAGCGCCACGTGCTCGATCTGATCGTTTCCTATGCGCCGCCCGCCGACGCGCTTGAGGCGACGCTGATGCAGATCGCGCAGGAGATCGGGCCGCCCTACGGGCCAACGCGCGCGCTGTGCGCCAGCATCCGCGATGAGTTTGCCGACGCGGCCAGCACGCCCGGCTTTATGGAGTGGCTGATCGAAGAGGCCGTGCGCGAAAACGCCGGGCAGAAAGAAAAACGCCGTGGCAAAACGTTCAATCAGTAAGATCTTCCGCCGGCCCGCGCTGCCGCCTGAGGTGCAGGACGCGCTGGAGCGCCTGAGCGCGCTGGCAGAAAAGGCTCCCGAGCTGCGCGACGCCGCCGCCATCCAGGCCGCGCTGCTGCGCACCGCCTACGCCCGCCCGCCCGTGATCGGCGCGTGGTCGCTCGATGCGCAGCGCGCCGCCGAGAAGCGCTACCTGGGCGAACCGCTGCTGTTTGGCGAATCGCTACCC
>LJCR01002496.1 GCA_001399705.1 Kouleothrix aurantiaca | reverse complement strand
ATTTTCCGCCGTCGGCTGCGCGATCTGATTGGCGAGCGAGGGCTGTAATGACGCCTGCACCAACACAAGCAGAGCGCGACGCATTTTTGTGGATGCAGGGCCGTATGGTCGAGCTTCTGCTGCGCCACGATGCGCCGCGTTTTGATACAACTTTTGGCGAGCGAGCGGCTGAAATGCTTTCTGAGCCGCGCCTGCGCCGCTTTCGCGAGCTGGCAGTTGTGTTTTATTTGCGCACGGAGTTATTTGAGTCGATCTTGCCGCGCATCAGGCGCCGCCTGAGCTTTGTTGCGCCGCGTGAGCTGCTGGTGGAGGAATTGCCGCCGCGTGGCCGCATCGACTGGTCGCGCACCATGGCGGCGAGCCTGCGTGACCGCCCCGGCGAAGCGCCGCTGGAAGTGCAAACGCGCCAGCGCCGCCGGCATTTCGCAACGCCCGAAAACCTGCTGACGGTTGTGACGCTGCTGGAGTATCGCGCTGCTGCCCAGCGCTTGCTCGAATCCGAAACCGCGCAGGAAGGCGCGCGCTCGATTCGTCACCCTTTGAATGAATTGGTTGACGCATGCACGCGCGAGCTGGTGTTTCCGCAGTTTGCTGGTCTGGTTCGCGATGCGCACGCCATTATCGACGGTCATGCAAGCGACGCACCCGCCGACCTGGAAGCGCGTGTCGCCGCGCAGCTCGTGCCCGGCCGCAACAGTGCCTACGACGACCTGCTGGCCTGGCGCGTGAAGCTTGCCGCGCTGCACCTTTTGGATCGCAGTGCGGAAACACCCCCCGAAGCCATGCTCGGCTCCGACCCTGCACGCGATAATTATCTCTACCAGATCTGGCTGTTCTATGAGCTTGCTGATTTCTTGCAGCACGCTGGCCAGCTCGACGATTGGAATGTGGGCCAGATGGTGCTGACCTTTCGATGGGGACAGTCAGGATCGGAGCAGCGCTATCGCCTCCAGCACGATCAGGAGATTGCATCCCACTGGGAGCGCGCGCCTG
>LJCR01002495.1 GCA_001399705.1 Kouleothrix aurantiaca | reverse complement strand
GAAACGCACGAGCGAGGCGATATACAGCTTCTTGGCCACGTCGTCCCACAGCACGTCGGCGCGCGAGGTTGGGCGACTGTCGATCACGGTGCCCGTATCGATCCACTGGCTGGGCCAGTTGAGCTTGTAGATATGCCATGTGCTGCTGCCGCTATGGTACATCACCGCCCACCAGCGGCCATCGTTGTACCACAGCTTGCTTTGCGGCTTGTCGGCGGTCGGGTCGGTGCCGGGCGCGCTGCCAAACGAAAAATCAACGTAGCCCACATTTGAATTGGCAGCACTCGCTGGCGCGCCGACCAGGAATGCGCTAAGGCATAGCAATGCGATTACAAGTGCAAAAAGGCGTTTCATGTGCTCTCCTGGCGGGGCCTGGCCATATCCGTGCTTCTCTCGGTATTTCAGTACATGATACCTGAATCAACCTGCGCTCAGGCTAACAGTTTATTCATCGAGCCGCTAAAAACATAACACCTTAATCATCATACTATTGCCGTACATTTTCGATGCGCCAGACAATACCGCCCAACGAAAAGCGCCTGCTGCACTGAGCAGCAGGCGCCACGAAACGGTGATTCGGAGGTTGCGCTAGCGAACGCGTTGGGCGGCGGCCAGCGCGGTATTCAGCGCGTCGATATCGATCGGCTTGGGCACAATATAGTCGACTCCGCGCGTGCGCGCTTCTTGCGGGTCGATCTGCGCGCCCCAGCCACTCGCGAGAATGGTGGTTATAGTCGCATCAGCCGCGCGGATGGCCGCCAGAACTTCCCAGCCGGTCATATCGGGCATGCCAAGGTCGGAGATCACCACGTCGTACTTGCCGGGCGCGAACTGTTCCAGCGCGCTGCGGCCATTGGCGGCACAATCGACACTATGGTCGTCGAGCCGCAGCAGCTGCGCCATGGTGTCGCGCACGCCGGCGTCATCCTCTACCAGCAAGATATGCAGCGGCTGCGGCGCAATATTAACCGTGGCGACCTGCTCAGATTCGCG
>LJCR01002492.1 GCA_001399705.1 Kouleothrix aurantiaca | reverse complement strand
GGCCAAGGGTTTGCCCGAAGACCAGGCGCAGGCGCTGGCCGCCCGGCTGACCGCCGAGCCCGCCAACGCGCTCGACACGCTGGCGCGTGAGGAGCTGGGCGTTGACCCCGAGGAGCTGGGTGGCTCGGCGTGGGAAGCGGCGCTTACCTCGTTTTTCCTGTTTGCGCTTGGCGCGATCATCCCGGTTGCGCCGTTTCTGTTCCTGAGCGGGCTGACCGCCGTGGTGGTGAGCGTGGCGCTGTGCGGGCTGGGCCTGTTTGGCATTGGCGCGGCGATCACGCTGCTGACGGGCCGGAGCGTGCTGCGCTCGGGCTCGCGCCAGGTGGTGATTGGCTTTGCGGCGGCGGCGATCACGTTTGGCATTGGCCGGCTGATTGGCGTGTCGATCAGCGGCTAGTGCGAGGAAATTTCACCACGAAGGCACGAAGGCTCTATAGCAGTTTGCAGTCGGCAGAATGCAGAAGGCATTTGCATTTTCCGCGCTACAATGCGTTCTTCCAGCATATGAGTGTTCTATTGTTCAGCAAACCGCTATACGTACCAGCTTCGTGAACTGATGTTGATGAGCGAGGCTCACTGGTTCTCGGTTTTCGGTTCTCGGTTCTCGCTTCTTGCCTACTGCCTACTGCGCACTGCGGTAGAGCTGTAACGCAACGTTAAGGTTACATGCTTGAAGCGCGCCCAACGAAATTGGATAATCGTGGTGTTCCGTTTTCGATTTCAGAAAGGACACCCGATGCTCACCCATGTTTGGCAGCGCGCCCACCAGCATCGCCTGTGGTTTATGCTGTTCTGGTGCGCCGTGCTGGCCGCGATCGTTGCGCTGGCGATGCCGGCCCGCGCCGCCGAGCAGACCAACGCGCTGCCGTTCGTTAACAACTTCGCGACGGCGCGCTTCAAGCTGCTTTCCACCATCAGCAGCGGCGACCAGAAAATTTCCCTGTATGGCGGCGGCGAAGCCGTGCTGCCCGACCGCTCGAGCGCCTGGCTGGGC
>LJCR01002494.1 GCA_001399705.1 Kouleothrix aurantiaca | reverse complement strand
CTATCCTCGTGGGTGATATCGGCTGCTTCAAGCGTGCCCGCGTTGTGCGGGTGCTTATAGTGTTCGAGGATAACCTCGCGATACATATCGTCCATTAGCAGTCTCCAGTCGGCAGTTGGCAGTCAGCAATGCACGTGACTGCACCCTGCAGTCTGCTGGCTGCTAGCTGAACAAACGTCGTGCTTTCTCCAGCCCGGCCGCCAGGCGGTCGATCTCTTCCGGGATATTGTACAGGTAAACCGAGGCGCGTGCCGTCGCCGGGATGTCGAGAATGTCGTGCAGCGGCTGGCAGCAGTGATGCCCAGCCCGCACCGCCACGCCCTCGCCGTCGAGCACTGCCGCGATGTCGTGCGGGTGCACGCCCGCGAGCGTGAAGCTGAGCGCGCCGCCGCGCATCTCCAGCGAAGGCGGGCCGTACAGCATCAGCCCTTCCACCTCGGCCAGGCGCTCCAGCGCATAGCCCAGCAGGTGCTGCTCGTGCGCGAAAATCTTGTCCATGCCAATGCCGGTCAGGAAATCGACCGCCTCGCCAAGCGCAATCGCCTCGCCAATCGCGGCAGCGTGAATCTTCCATAGCTGGTTGTTGACGAGCTTGGCCACATAGCCGTTGCCGTAGCCGCCCACGCGCCGCACTTCGCCCATCGCCGCCAGGATCGGGCGCACCGTTTCCACCGCCGCGTCGCTGCCGCCCACGAACATAATCATGTCGCCGCGAATCGCCGCATCGACCGAGCCGGTGACGGGCGCATCAACCGCGAAGCCGCCGGCCTGCTCGAATTCGGCGGCCAGCTCGCGCATAAGCTGCGGGCTGCTGGTGGTCAGGTCGATCCAGCCCTTGCCGCGGCAGTCGCCTGCCAGCAGGCCGGCTTCGCCGCGCACCACCTGCGCGACCTGCGCGGGGCCAAAGACCATGCTCACCACCACATCGGCCTGCGCCAGCGTCTCGGCCGGGATGCCCGCCCAGCGCGCGCCGTGCGCGAGCAGCGGCGCGGCC
>LJCR01002490.1 GCA_001399705.1 Kouleothrix aurantiaca | reverse complement strand
CGCCAACCGCGAGCGTGTAGGCCAGCGCCAGCCAGAGCAGCGCGGGCGCGAAGGCCACGCCAGCCACCAGCAGCGCGCCAAGCAGCAGAAACAGTAAAAGCCGGAAAGTTGGGATCATGCAGTTCTCGCCATGCTGCGCGGCCCGATGGGCGGCGCTCTTCACCCGGGCTATTGTAATGCCCTGCGCGGCGATTGTCCATCGAAACGGAGCGTCGGCATCTTGACAAGGGTGCAAACCGTGCTACGATGTAATCGCTTTCAGTAATCGCTTTCAGAATACGTGCCCACGTCGCCGCAGCGCATTTCAACGCATGAGACAGGCGTATGATGCGTACCCGATCGCGCGGGCGCGCCGCTGTCACAATCGGCCAGGTGGCGAAGCACGCCAATGTGTCGACTGCGACGGTGAGCCGCGTGCTCAACCAGAATGTAGGCGTGGCCGACGAAACCTCGGCGCGCGTGCTGGCGGCGGTGGCCGAGCTTGGCTATGTGCCGCAGAGCGCCGCGCGCAACCTCGCGCAAGGCACCACACGCACGCTTGGCCTGGTGCTGCCCGATGCCAGCGCCGATTTCTACTCGCCGCTGCTGCGCGGCATCACCGAGGCGGCAGCGGCAGCCGACTACGACGTGCTGATTGCCATCCAGCCCAACGCCACTGCCAGCCTGCCCATCCGCCGTTCACGGGGCCGCCACAACACCGACGGCCTGCTGGCCTTCGACCTGAGCTACGCCGATGCCGAGCTGCGCCAGCTGCACGCCCAGCACATACCAGTGGTGCTGATGTACCGCTCCCCGCCGCTCGGCACCAGCATCCCCACCATCCTGATCGAAAATACACGCGGCGCGCAGCAGATCGTCGAGCACCTGATCACGGCGCATGGGCGGCGGCGGATCGCGTTTCTGCGCGGCCAGCCCAAGAACGAGGACTCATCGTGGCGCGAGCATGGCTACCGTCAGGCGCTCGCCGCGTACGGCATCGACTGCGAGCCCGCGC
>LJCR01002489.1 GCA_001399705.1 Kouleothrix aurantiaca | reverse complement strand
GCCTGCTGGTGGACAGCGGCAAGTTCGACTGGGCGGCCAGCGGGCGCTTCCCCGGCCTGACCGAGCCCGACGAGTCGTACCACGGCCTGGTGTACACGCAGGCGCTTGGCCCGCTGGCCTCCCTCATCAAGGCGCGCGTGCAGCTGCTGCGCGACCTGGGCGCGGCGATCAGCCCGTTCAACTCGTTCCTGCTGCTGCAGGGCATCGAGACGCTGCCGCTGCGTATGGAGCGCCACTCGCAGAACGCGCTGGCCGTGGCGAAGTACCTGCAGGAGCACAGCAAGGTTGCGTGGGTGAACTACCCCGGTCTGGCCGATCATCCCAGCTATGAGCTGGCGAAAAAGATGCTGCCCAAGGGCCAGAGTGGCATCCTGGGCTTTGGCATCAAGGGCGGGCGCGCAGCCGGCGCAACCTTCATCAACAGCCTGAAGCTGTTCTCGCACCTGGCCAACATTGGCGACGCCAAGAGCCTGGCGATCCACCCGGCGTCGACAACCCATAGCCAGCTGACGGTTGAGGAGCAGGGCCTGACGGGCGTGACCGACGATTACGTGCGCCTCTCGATCGGCATCGAGACGGTCGACGATATCATTGCCGACCTGGAGCAGGCCCTGGCGAAGGTCTAGTGCGAAGTTCTCAGTTTTGAGTTTTGAGTTGCGAGTGGGTCAACTCAAAACTCAAAACTCAATACTCAAAACTGGAGCACTCTATGCACGCCTACGTGACACAAGCATACAATGGCCTGGGCGTGGTCGAACGGCGCAGCATGACCTGGCTCGAGCCGCTGCAGCTCGAAAGCGGCGCGCGCCTCGGGCCAGTGACGCTGGCCTACGAAACCTACGGCACGCTCAACGCGGCGCGCGACAACGCCATTCTGCTGCTGCACGCGCTTTCCGGCGACGCGCACGCGGCGGGCTGGCACGCGGGCGCGGCCAAGCCGGGCTGGTGGGACGCAATGGTGGGGCCGGGCCGGCCGTTCGACACGAATAAGTAT
>LJCR01002491.1 GCA_001399705.1 Kouleothrix aurantiaca | reverse complement strand
CCAGATGATCGAGCACCTCGACATCGAGCAGCTGCCCCGCCGCAACGATCTCGCGCGTCACCAGCACATCCTCGGGGCTGGGCGTTGGGTCGCCGGAAGGGTGGTTATGCGCCACAATCAGCGACGCGCTGTTCTGGCGCAAAGCCGCCTTAAACACTTCGCCCACGCGCACCATCGAGGCGTTGAGCGAGCCCACATAAATTGTGGTGATCGATTGCACGCGGTTTTTGGTATCGAGCAGCACCGTGCGCAGATGCTCCTGATCGAGGTGGCCCATCTCCAGCAGCAGCAGCTGCGCCGCATCTTGCGGACTTTTGATCTGGAAGCGCTCGGCCTCGCCCGTCAGCAGCAGCCGCCGGCCGATTTCCAGCGCGGCCTTGAGCGTGGAAGTTTTCGCTTCGCCCAGGCCGTGCACCTTGCACATTTCGTGGAAATCAAGGCGCTGCAAGCCGGCCCAGCCGCCATAATCCACCAGCAGCTGCTGAGCCAATTCGATAACATTCACGCCCTCAACACCAACGCGCAGCAGGATCGCCAGCAGTTCAGTATCACTCAGCGCGGCCGCACCACAATCGCGTAAACGCTCACGCGGCTTTGTGTTCGGCGGCAAGTCTTTGATCCGCAGATGATATTCAGCCATCACTCGTCCCCGGTAGCACATACTTTCGTCGTCATTACTACCGTGCCGCATAATGGCCTGATACGGCTTACGCTTCTGCGCTTTGCACTGCCTGCATCACCTGCTCGGCCAGTGCTTGCCGGCGCGCGGCCAGCTCACGCACCAGCGCGCCATGGCGCAGCACCATCCAGCTATACGCCAGCACTTCACGGAACTCGCGCCACAGCTCGCCCCAGCGCAGCGCGGCATAGGCAAGCGCCGGCGCGAGCAGCAGCAACAGCGCGCCCCATGCCCAGCCGGCCAGCAGCCCGCAGAGTATTGCGGCCAGCGCCCAGCCCAGCAGCAGATTGATCAGCAGGTGGTAGTTTGGCTCCG
>LJCR01000249.1 GCA_001399705.1 Kouleothrix aurantiaca | reverse complement strand
GCGGCATGGGCTGGCTATGCAGCTGGGTTGGCGCAAGCCCGCCCTGGATTTCGAGGTAGGCTTGCCCCGGCTCGGAAAGAAATTCCTGCCAGCGCCGCCCGCCCGTGTGCGTGCCCCAGCAAAACAGCTTGCGGTAGCCCAGGCGCGGCGTCGAGGCTTCAAACAAACCCGCGCCGCCCGCGTCGAGCGCGGCTTGCCAGGGCATTGCGGCCGTTTCGCACTGGAAAAAGAACTCGTTGGCAAAGGGGAAATTCAGTGCATAGCTGGCGTCCCGGCCGGGCAAACTGGGCAGCTCGGGCATATTGGCCGCGCCAAAGCTCAGGTCGCGGAAGTCGTCGAGGTAGATCACCTCGTCGGCGGGCGCGAGCACGCGCGTGCCGGGCGCTTCGGGCACGGCGATGTTGGTCCACCAGTACATCCATGCCGGCTGCGCGGACGGATTCACCACGCGCGTGTAGGTGAGCAGCTGCGGCGAGCCGGGCGGCAGGTAACAATCGATCTGCCAGAACACGCTTTTGCAGCGCTCGAACTCGTACATGCGCAGCCCCGGCTCGCCATCCGCGCCACGAATGGCGGCGGCGAACAGCGGCGCGCACGTGCCGAAGGTGTGGCCGAACTGGCCGATGTTCCACTCGATGCCGCCAGAAAACCAGGCGTTGCGAATGGCGAGGTTGGCGGGCTGAAATACCGGGTTGCGCGCCAGCAGCTCGCGGCCAAGCGGCTTGTGTACCAGCGAGTAAAGCCGCCCGCCCAGCTCGGGCAGGAAGGTTGCGGCTAATACGTCGTTTTCCAGCACAATCGCTTTGAAGGTCAGCGGTTGCCGCGCGCGGCCGTAGTCGTCCTGCATGCGGTAGGGCAGCACGCGAAACCCTGCCTGCGCGCCAAAGCCGGCCTGTTTCTCGGGCGCAAGGCCCGGCAGCGCACGCACCGCCCGATCATGCTGCGGGTCGCGGAAGAAGGGCAGGGGGTTTTCTTCGCCAAGCGGCGCGCCAGGGAGCGTCAGGCTCTCGATCCGCAACGCAGTCATTGGGTGCTCCAGCAGAAACGGCGATGTTTTCCGACGACCGGCCACTGACAAAGGGCGAATGTACCGGGCGTATCGCATACGCTGCGAATGACAAAGGGCGAATGTACCGGGCGTATCGCATACGCTGCGAATGACAAAGGGCGAATGTACGGGCGAAGCTTGTCTTCGCCCCCCCAATTGGCCGGGCGAACACGAGGTTCGCCCCTACATTATGGCTTGGGGGGATGCCTCATTACCACCTTTGGAGCCATTTTCTTGCGATCCCCAGTGGCCGAACAGCACCTTCGCAAGCATTGTTTCGCCATCCCCAGTGGCCGAACAGCACTGCGCAAGCATTGTTTCGCCATCCCCACTGGCCGAACAGCACCTTCGCAAGCATTGTTTCGCCATCCCCACTGGCCGAACAGCACCTGCGCAAGCATTGTTTCGCCATCCCCAGTGGCCGAACAGCACCTGCGCACCTATTTTTAGCCGAATAAAATGCTTGAACAACAGGTTTGCATCCGATCTTGGCCGGGCGAACACAAGGTGTGCCCCTGCATCCCGTACGGTCGCAGGTAATGCGCCACGCAATAACGTGCAACCTGCCAACCTTCAAACCTGCAACCTTCCAACCCGCACCCCGCAACTGGGCTACACCGCCACCACGCGCCCTTCGTGGCGGGCCTGCTCGGCGGCAAACACCATCAGGTGCGACTCCAGCGTTTCGTCGGGGCCAGAAAGGATCTGCGCCGGGTCGTTCTGCGCCAGCGCGGCCACGAAGCTGCGCATCACGCCCTCGTCGCCGCCGCCATGCCCGGTGAGAATCGTGCCGTCGGTGCTGGTGTTCACGTCGATGGTTTCGCTCGTGCCGGTGCGGAAATCGTCGATGCGGATCTGCGCGCCATTGCCGAAGATCTCGCCGTGCGTGCCGAACAGGTGCGTTTCGCGGTCGCGCGCGCGGGTGAAGGCAGTCATGGTGAAGTTGGCGGTTGCACCATCCTCAAACTGCATGTTCACCACCTGATGATCGACCACATCGTTGTCGCAGGCGTAGACGCAGCGCCCGTATGGCCCGTCGCGCAGCGCGGCCAGCACGCCCGCCTCGGTGCGGTCGTCGGTGATCACGTCCACCGGCCAGCCCGTGTTGCCTTCGCGCACGCGCCCGAGGTAGAAACGCGGCGCGGAGTAGGGGCATTCCGCTTCAATCGCGCAGTCGAGGCAGCGGTCGGCCGCGCCGGCCGGGCGCTGATCGGCGCGGAAGTGGCGCAAACTGCCAAACGAGCTGACCTGCGTGCAGCGCCGGCCCATGATGTAGCGGATCCAGTCGAGATCGTGGCACGATTTCGCCAGCAGCATGGGCGACGACATCGCTTCGTTGCGCCAGTTGCCGCGCACAAACGAGTGCGCCTGGTGCCAGTAGCCCACCGGCTCAAGGTGCTGCATGCTTACGATCGCGCCAATGCGCCCGGCGTCGAGCAGGCGTTTCAGCGCCTGGGTGTAGCGGGTGTAGCGCATGACGTGGCACACCGCGAGAATGACGTTGTTGCGCTTGACGGCGGCGACGATCTGGCGGCATTCTTCGGCGCTGGGGGCCATGGGTTTTTCCAGCAGAATGTGGTAGCCGCGCTCGGCGAAGGCAATCGCCATCTCGGCGTGCATGGCATCCTGCGTGGAAATGATCACCCCATCGGCAAGGCGTGGCCGTTCGGCCAGCTCGCGCCAGTCGCGCACTACGTTCTCAGCAGGAAGATCGTGAAGATTGTCCATCCGCTCGCGCTGGAAGTCGCGCGGTTCGGCCACGCCAACGACGCGCGCAGCAGCCGGGTAGTGCTCGGCAAAGCGCGCATACTGCGAGCCACGGCTGCCCGCGCCCAGCACCAGCAGGCTCACCGGCGCAGAAGCGTTTGTCATGGTGCCCCCGCTGCGGTTGCGCTCAGCACCACCACGGTGGCGAGCGGGTCGCGCCCTTCGCGGGGCAGGGTGATCGTGAGCGCGCCGCCGTCGCGGGCCAGTTCGGCGGGCGTGTTGTCGGGCAGAAGCACGGCGTGCGTCAGCTCGGGCGGTGCGTCGTGCAGGGTGACGCTGTCGGCGTCATTCAACACCACCACATAGTGCGTGCCGCCCTTGCGCGTGCTGACAGCATCGGCGCTGGGGGCGATTATGCCGGCGCTTGTGCCATAGATCGCCCGGCCATTGCGCGCCAGCCACGCGCCCACCGCGCGCAACTCGGCGGCGTGCTCGGGCACAATCTCGCCCTGCGGCGTCGGCCCGACATTCAGCAGAAGGTTTGCGCCCGCGCTGGCGGCGCGTGCCAGCGTTGCAACAAGCTGCCGCGCCGGCTTCAGGCCCGCGTCGGTGCTGTGGTAGCCCCAGTTTTTGTTGATCGTCATGCACACTTCCAGCGGCATACCCGCCGCCGGCTTGGTGACGTTGAAGCCGGCCGTGTTCTGGCCCGGCAGATCCTGCTCGAAGCCCTGGATGTCTTCGCCGGGAAGTGGCACCTCGTGGCGATTGTTGATCACCACCGCATTGGGCTGGAGGGTGTGGATCATGTCGTAGAGCTGGCCGTACTCAAACGAGCCGCCGGGCAGGAAGTATTGGTTGGTGTCGTTGAAGTCGTGGTGCGGCCAGTCGCCGTCGAACCAGATACAGGCCACCTCGCCGTAGTTCGTGCACAGCTCGCGCACCTGCCCGTGGAGAAAGGCCAGGTAGTCGTCCCAGGTCTGCCCGGTTGCTTCGCGGAAGCGGTAGGCCGGGTGCCGCCAGTCGAGCAGCGACACATAGAAGCCCAGCTTCACACCTTGATCGGCGCAGGCGTCGGCCAGCTCACGGATGGGGTCGCGCCCGAACGGCGTGTTGGGGATTTTGTAGTCGCTCAGCGCGGTGTCGTACATGCTAAAGCCGTCGTGGTGGCGGCTGGTAATGACCATGTAGCGCTGCCCGGCGTCGGCGGCCAGCTTCGCCCAGGCGCGCGCGTCGAACGCGGTGGGGTTGAACTGCTCGGCAAGCCGCGCATACTCGGGTGGCGCGATGCCCTCGATATGCATCACCCACTCGCCGCGCGCCAGCAGGGCATATAAGCCCCAGTGAATGAACATGCCAAAGCGCGCATCCTGAAACCATGCCAGCCCCTCGGGCGATACCTGCTTCTGTGCTTGCATTGCGGAGCTTACCCCTTCACCGCGCCAGCGGTCATGCCCTTCTCGATCCGGTCGTTGAAAATCAGGTAGACCAGCAGCGTCGGGATCATCACGATCGTCACCGCCGCAAACAGGCCGCTCCAGTCGCTGCCATAGAACTGCTTGGCCTGCAGGTAGTACAAGCCCTGCGACAGGACATAATGGGTGTTGCCAGTCTCGTTCGTGATCATCAGGGTGTTGGGCAGAATATACTGATTCCACTGCCCGAGGAAGTTGAAGATGCCCATGGTGATCAGGCCGGGCTTGGCCAGCGGCAGGTACACGCGGAAAAAGATATCGTACTGGC
Organism: Kouleothrix aurantiaca; assembly: GCA_001399705.1. Classification (GTDB taxonomy): domain Bacteria; phylum Chloroflexota; class Chloroflexia; order Chloroflexales; family Roseiflexaceae; genus Kouleothrix; species Kouleothrix aurantiaca. Next base: position 371 of record LJCR01000249.1, on the reverse strand, counting down.
TCGCGCCGTCGATCAGCGCGGCCTCACCCAGCTCGCGCGGCAGCGATCGGAAGAAGCTGATCAGGAAAAAGATCGTGAACGAGAGCGAGAAGGCGACATACACCAGGATCAGGCCCTGGTAGGTGTCGAACAGCTTGAGCTGCTGCGTGACGAAGTAGAGCGGCACCAGCGCGAGGAAGAGCGGGAAGATCATTCCGACCAGAAACAGGTTGGTGATAAACGCCCGCCCGCGAAACTCAAAGCGCGCCAGCACATAGGCCGCCATTGAGGAAAGCAGCAGCGTGAGAAAGAGCGAGGGAATGACGATGATCAGCGTGTTGACGAAATACTCGCCCAGGCGTGCCGTGGTCCATGCGCGCGCGAAATTATCG
>LJCR01002493.1 GCA_001399705.1 Kouleothrix aurantiaca | reverse complement strand
CTCGCGACGCTTCAAGAGCTGGTTGGGCGCAGCATTGCCTGGCGCGAGCAAACCAGCGCAGGGGCGATGCTCGTATTTCCTTCCGAAATGCGGGCCGATCTTTCTGAGTACCCGGGCTCGTATATTCGCGAAGTAGCGTTTCAGTTTGAAGGTCCAGTCACAGCTATCTATGCCACCCTTGCGGTGCAGCTGATTAATTCCGGCAAGTTCACCAAGGAGGCGCTATATAAAAATGCGGCGGTGTTTTGCGATGCGGCAAAGCAGGTGTGCGGCTTTGTCGTCGAATACCCCGACAGTAACGACGATGCGGTGGGCCGGTTGACAGTGTTTTTCGATCCTGGTACGCCCAACGACACAAACATGGTGCTGTTGCGCTATGTAAACCAGCAGCTCGAACGCCTTGCCCTGCAAGGAAGTGTACGGCGCGAGCGTATCTATCAGTGTCGCTGCGGGTATACCATCCCGTCAGAAGCCGTTGAATTGCGGAAGGAGCGCCGGCGGCGAACGGTGATCTGCCCGGTGTGCGAAGAAACAATGCCGCTAGACGACCTAGCAGAGCAGAGCGCCAAGCCCGATGGGCGTATTGCGACGATCGAGGCCGATGCGGATGCCGAGCAGCAGCGCCAGAAACGCGTGCTGGTGATGGCCGAGCGCGAGCAGAATCAGGAGATCGACGTATTTCTGTGCCACAATGCCGAAGATCGTGTGCTTGTGAACCAGCTGGTGACGCGCCTGCGCGAGCAGGGTATTTTGCCCTGGATCGATGTTGCTGGCCGTTTTGCTCAGCCAATTCGTGATGGGGCCGCCGATCTTGCACGGATTGCCCAATCGGTACGTGCTGTTGCGATTGTGATTGGCGCGCATGCACTAGGCAACCCGCCTGAACAAGAATACTATCAAACATATATTAATATGCATCGGGCCTTGCTGCAGGCGTCACCGAATCACCCGCGCCCACCGCTTATTCCGGTGTTTCTGCCCGACGTTCCTCGCC
>LJCR01002487.1 GCA_001399705.1 Kouleothrix aurantiaca | reverse complement strand
CTCGGGCGCGGCAAGCGGCTGGCCCAGGCTCAGTGGCAGCCAGCTGATCAGGCGGCGCCGTCGCAGCGCCGACACGGCCTGATTGTGCGCAATGCGGTACAGCCAGCCGCGCAGCAGGGCCGGGTCGTCGAGGCTGGCGAGCGCCCGATAGGCGCGCAGAAATGTTTCTTGCAGCAGGTCTTGCGCCTGCTCGTGGCTGCCGACCAGGCCGTGCAGGTAGCGAAACAGCGGCGCCTGAAAGCGCGCAACCAGCAGCTCGAAGGCGTCCTCGTCGCCAGCGCGGATGTGCGCCACCAGGGCGGCATCCGCGCTGCGCTCGTCCCGGCTCGCGCTGGCTTCGCTCACGGTGGGCAGCTCCTGTGGGGCGGTTCCGGCAGCTCGTATCATAGCACGCACGGCTAGCCGTGGCCCAGAAATGCCACCAGCGCATCGATCTCAGGGTTGCTCAGGGTGAGCCTGGGCATGTAGGTGTCGGGTTTCATCGCCGCTGGGTTGGTGAGCCAGCGCCGCAGGAACTCGGCGTCGCTGCGGGGCGCGCTGAGGTCGGGAACGTCGTCGCCGCTGAATGGCCCCGAGTCCGGCACGGCGGCGTGGCGGTGGCACGACACACAGCCTTTGGCGACGAAGAGCGCGCGCCCCTGCGCAACCAGATCGACCGTCGGGGTAGCGGCAGGTGGTGGAACGGTTGCGGGTGGCGCTGCGAATGCCGAGCCTACCAGCAAGAGCAGGCCGGCTGCGGCGAGGATGGCGCTGATTCGGTACATAATGGTTGGCCTTTGCGATTAAGACGACCGACGACCGACCCTTCGACAAGCTCAGGGCAGGCGAAGAACGAACGAAATAGCTCACCACGGAGGCACAGAGGCACGGAGGGTTTAAGGAGCCAAATTTGCAGGTAGAAACTCAGCACTCAGCATTCAAAACTTCCTGCCGCTTGCCTGCCCATCTCCTGTCTCCCTGTCTCCGGCTCATCCCGTTACCCGTTCGCTCCCGCG
>LJCR01002488.1 GCA_001399705.1 Kouleothrix aurantiaca | reverse complement strand
CCACCCTCCTGCCCACATGGACTGTCAACCATTTCGATAACGATGAGCGGAGGCATCATACGGAAAACTGGCCCAAAGATTGTACTTGACATTGGGTCCACCTTACATGATTGTATGCCCGCTTGCGGTTATGTATTGGTTAGGAGCAGCCCAGTCATATGGATGGTCATTGTTATGCAATACCGATTCCCGGAAGGTGTCGAAACTGATGCCCTCGTCTGCTGGTTGCACTTCAAAAAAGCCGTAGAATCCGCCGTGATTGATGCATTCGTCGCTCTGACACTGCGCCTTGAAGACGGCGACGTATAAGCCGTCGTTAGGGAACGGTGCCGGGCAGCGACCGCTGGCATCGATAAATGCCCAGCCCCCGTCGGTGCCAGGCGCCCCTTCGCGCACGTCCGCGCAATCCTTGTTCGACAAATACCGTTCGGGCACCGTAGGATTCATGCCGCATGCGAAGCGTGGCGCTACGCACGTATTTATGCGCAGTCGGTCGTCTTGGGAGCCTTCGATGCGGATAAAATCATTACGGTTAATGCCTCCAGCCGTCGGCATCAATGTTGTTGGAACCGCCCAGCCAGCATCTGTATCGGTGAATAGTTCACCATGATTACGTGGCGGTTCCACCCAATAGCCACCCGCGCTGATCAGAAAATGGGCCTCACTTGCATAGATCTCGACCCCACCAGTCGGCTCCCAGTGATAGTTTTGGCCAAGATCGCGGCGTTTCCCGTGGAAAATGCGCTGATAGTACGGTGTATGCTGTGTATTGATCACGAGATCGAGAATCATGTCAGGAACGCGGTAATGACTGGTCGCGCTCACAGGCATATCATCACCAGAAGACCAGTGAGCGCGGTGATCAGGGATCAGTGTTGTTAGCCCCGACCATAAGATAATAAGGTGGACCCAATGTCAAGTACAATCTTTGGGCCAGTTTTCCGTATGATGCCTCCGCTCATCGTTATCGAAATGGTTGACAGTCCATGTGGGCA
>LJCR01002484.1 GCA_001399705.1 Kouleothrix aurantiaca | reverse complement strand
GCTCGGCAGCGCCCGCCGGCAGGCAGGCGGCACCGGCCTGGGCCTGGCGATCAGCCAGCAACTCGTTGAGCAGATGGGCGGGCACATTGAGCTTGACAGCACATGGGGCAGTGGCAGCACTTTCTGGTTCGCCGCCGGCTTCGCGCTTGCTTCGGCCGAGGCCGCAACGCCAGCAGCCGCGCAGACACCACTGGTGAGCGGCTACCGTGGCCCGCGCCGGCGCGTGCTGGTGGTGGATGATCGCCGCGAGAATCGGATGGTCTTTCTGAACTTGCTGGAGCCGCTGGGTTTCGAAGTGACGCTGGCCGAAGATGGCGCGGAAGGAGTTGAGCAGGCGCGGCTGCACCTGCCCGATATGATCTTCATGGACCTGGTGATGCCGGTGATGATGGGTTTTGAAGCAGTGCCAGCCATCCGCCGCATTCCCGGGCTCGCCAGCGTGCCAATCGTCGCCGTGACGGCAAGCCTGCTCCAGCTCGACCAAGAACAGGTGCACGGCGCGGGCTTTGAAACATGTGTCGCCAAGCCGATCGACATCGCGCAGATCCTTGAGCTACTGAAGCACTACCTTGATCTGGAGTGGGAATACGAGCCCGCCGCCGCTGCAATGCCCGAGCCACGGCCAACGCATGTGGCAGCCCGCCGCGCTGCGCCAATGGTGGCGCCCCCGCCCGAAGAGCTGGCCGCGATCTATGAACTGGCGCGCTTTGGCAACATGGCTGGCGTGCAGCAGCACGCGCTGGCGCTCGAACAACTTGCGCCCGAATACATTCCGTTCGCACGGCATATCCACCGCCTCGCCGAAGCCTTCGACGACGAGCAGATTCAGGCATTTGTTCAACAATGTATTCAGCAGCCGCTGGGAGGTGAACTGGCGCCCGCGGAGGAACGAAACTATGCAGCGTGAGCGCGAGCCGGCCACCATCCTGATCATCGACGACACCAGCGCCAACCTCAAGGTTGCGGCCGATCATTTGCACGCCCATGGCTTTGTGG
>LJCR01002485.1 GCA_001399705.1 Kouleothrix aurantiaca | reverse complement strand
CGGCGGCGCGCCACCGGGTCGATGCCGATCAGCGGGTAGGCACCCGCCGCCGAAAACAGGCGCAGCGCGATCTGGCCGATCAGGCCCTGCCCAAACACCGCGACGGTCTGGCCGATCAGCGGGCCGCTCTGCACCAGCGCGGTGAGCGGGAAGCGCGCCAGCACCGCGAAGGCGGCGACTTTGGCCGACACATCCGGCCCGATTGGCGTGATGATGCCGGCCATATTCGCCAGGCCGTGCGTTTCGTGGCGGGCCTCGTAGATCACGCGGTCGCCAACCGCCACCTTGTTCACGCCCTCGCCCACTGCCACCACGCGCCCGACGCCGCTATAGCCCGGCACAAACGGAAAGCGCGGCCACGTGCGCGTCGGGTCGTTCAGCCACTGGTGAATGCCCGTATAGACCGCCAGCTCGGTGCCGGCGCTGATCGCGCTGGCCTCGTTCTCGATCAGCGCCTGCCCTGGCCCTGGCTCGGGAATATCGTACTCCTCGATCTCGACCTCGTAAGGGCGCGGCATCACCGCGCGCGTTCCCTTCGCCATTGCACACCTCGCTACTGGGCGGTCCACCCGCCATCGATTGTCAGCACCGCGCCGGTCATAAAGCTCGACGCCTCGGACGCCAGAAACACCATCGCGCCGCCTAGCTCGTCGGGGTTGCCCCAGCGGCCCAGCGGGATTTTATCGACAAAGGCCTGATACGCGGCCGGGTTGTTCATCAGCGGGCGGTTCAGCTCGGTCATGAACGGGCCGGGCGCGAGCGTGTTCACCGTCACGCCCTTGGGCGCCCACTCCAGCGCCAGCGTGCGCGTGAGCTGGATGACGCCACCTTTGGCTGCGGTGTAGGCTGGCCGTTCGCCCAGGCCCACCTGCCCCAGCATCGAGCTGACGTTGATGATTCGGCCCCAGCCCGCCTCGAGCATCTGCGGCGCGGCGGCCTGGCAGCACAGAAACGTGCCGGTCAGGTTGATGTCGACCAGGCGGCGCCATTCTTCCA
>LJCR01002486.1 GCA_001399705.1 Kouleothrix aurantiaca | reverse complement strand
CCCCAGCAACTACGCGATGGTGGTCATCTCCGAAGGCGCGAGCATGCTTGGCGGGCAGGTGGTTGAGTATGGGCAGGAAGATGCCTACGGCCACAAGAAGCTTGGCGGCATCGGGCAGATCACTGGCGAGGCGCTGCAGAAGCTCACCGGCATCGACATTGTGCACCAGCAGATCGCCTACCTGATGCGCGCCGGCGCGCCCGACTCACTCGACCGCATGGTCGCGATTTCCTACGCCAACCTCGCGGTCGATCAGCTGCTGCAGGGCCACAGCGGGCGCATGGTCGCGCTGCAAAACGGCCAGTACACAACCGTGCCGGTCGATACATGCACGCAGGGACTCAAGCGCGTGGATGTCGATGAGCTGTACGACATCGAGGAATACCGCCCGAAAGTGCGGCACGTGCTCAGCAAGCCAATGTTCCTGTACTAAGGCGCTTCGCGTCGGGGATGGAGGATGGGAGACAGGGGATGGAACGGAGCGCCGAGTTTCACTCCATCCCCCAGCCCCACCTCCTAACCCCTTTTGGTTCGTTCTTTCCCATACGCCTCGATTTCGCCCAGAAAGCGCGAGGGCTTGGCCTGCGCGCCACGCACGCGCCCAATCGCCCACGAAAGGTGCAGCCGCTCGCCCGCGCGCGTCAGCGCCACGTAGCACAGCCGGCGCTCTTCCTCAATGCCATCGGGCGTGATGAAGCTGCGCTCGTGCGGCAGCGTGCCTTCTTCCAGCCCGGCCACAAACACCAGCGGCCACTCCAGCCCCTTCGAGGCGTGGATGGTCAGCAGCTGCACCTGGTCGCGCTCGTCTTCCTTCTCGTCGGCGCTGGTCAGCAGCGCGATCTCCTGCAAAAATTCGCTGAGCGAGGTGTGCTCGCCGGCCGCGACCATCAGCTCCTGCAGGTGCTCGCGCGCGTCGGGCAGCTCCTCGGCGGAAAAGCGCTTTTCCAGCGCGGCCATGTAGCCGCTGCGCTCCAGCACGTCGGCCAGCAGGCTGTC
>LJCR01002482.1 GCA_001399705.1 Kouleothrix aurantiaca | reverse complement strand
CCGCAAGCCGCCGCCTGGCCGACTTCGCGAGAGCGCGGGGCGTGAGGCGGCTGGCGATTGGCGACGTGCGCGACATTGCTGACGGGACGGACAAGGGCCGCAAAACCAACCAGAAGCTGTCGCAGTGGGCGCGCGGGCAGTTCGAGCGCTATGTCCAGTACAAGGTCAGGCGATTCGGCGGCACGAGCGCGCATGTGCCCGAAGACTACTCGACGCGGACATGCTCGGCGTGCGGGCATGTCCACACGAGCGCGCCACGGGGGCGGACTTTCCGCTGCTCCGGCTGTGGCGTGAGCGTCAACCGCGACGCCAATGGCGCGTCGAACATCTGCTCGCGCGCGATGTTCGGCGGCTATGGGCGCATCCAGGTGCGACAAACAACGTATCGGCATGCCTGTCATGTCGTAGTGCCTCGGACACGGGCCAGGGGTTCGCCCCCTGTTGCTGCGCGGCCATAAGCCGCCAGAAGCCCAGGGCATTCAGCCCTGGGAGTGTCACCGAAAAGGATTGATAGTTGATTGTTCGTGTGACGCCTGATCAGGAGCGCGACATCAACGCTATTGCGGCATGGCTCATAGCCAACGTCACCACGGTGCAGTCGCAGCAGCAGGCGCTGGCGTGGGCAGTGATGGTCATCCAACAGCCTGGCTATGATCGTGCTCAGCCCATTCCAAATAATCGCATTGCTGGCTGCGACTTCGATATGCCAGCGCCGGCAACACTGTAAACTCTATAGATTGCACATCAACCACGTTATCGGAAGAACCACTATGCCGCTAACCGCAACAGAGATCGACGAGATTCTGGCTGCGCTGGCGCAAACGGCGCGCGAAGACATCGCGCGCGTGTGGGAGGCCGCCACTGCCCTGGCGGGCCCAGGCAGCGCGGCGCAACGTGGGTGAGGACCATGGCACGCCGGACAGAAGCTGAAACGGGCCCGGCATCGACCGACGGGCGCCCGCTGGTGGGGATCACCGCGCCGCGGGATCTCTCTGGGC
>LJCR01002483.1 GCA_001399705.1 Kouleothrix aurantiaca | reverse complement strand
CAAGGTCTACACGCGCGCCGAGCTGGCGCAGATCCGCGCAGCCTACACCGTCGAGCGCGCGCGCTACTATATCGGCCGGCTGATCAAAAGCGTCACCGAGGTGCGCACCGGCGCGGTGAACGACATCAACCTGAATCGCTGGAAGGAATACGAGGATATTTACACCGACAGCCTGTGGGTGGTGAACCGGCGCGACAGCACGGGCGCGCACCATGCGGGCTACTGGGGCAACTTCATCCCGCAGATCCCGCACCAGATGATGCGGCGCTACACTCGCCCCGGCGACTGGGTGATCGACCCCTTTGCCGGCTCGGGCACCACGCTGATCGAAGCGCGCCGGCTGGGCCGCAACTGCCTAGGCGTCGAGCTGCAAGCCCCGGTGGCCGAGCGCACCCGCGCCCAGATCGCCGCCGAGCCAAACCCGCACGGCATTGTTACCGCCCTCGCCAACGACGATTGCCTGGCCGCCGATTATCGCGCCCTGCTGCGCGCCCACGGCCGCGAGTCGGCGCAGCTCGTCATCCTGCACCCGCCCTACTACGACATCATCAGGTTCAGCGACGACCCGCGCGACCTTTCCAACGCCGCCTCGCTCGACGCCTTTCTGGCGATGCTGGGCACGCTGGTCGATCGTGTCGGGGCGGTGCTCGACTCGGGGCGCTACCTTGCGCTGGTAATTGGCGACAAATACGCGAAGTGCGAGTGGATTCCGCTGGGATTTCAGGCGATGAACGAGGTGCTCGGGCGCGATTTCTCGCTGAAGAGCATTATTGTGAAGAACTTTGAGCAGACCGCCGGCAAGCGCAGCCAGGCCGAGCTATGGAAGTACCGCGCGCTGGTGGGCGGATTCTATGTTTTCAAGCACGAATATATTTTCGTGTTCCGCAAGCGCTAGGCCAGCGGGCAGAAGGCAGTGTGCGGCAGGCAGTGAGCAAATTAAGCTCAATCTGCCACCTGCCGACTGCCGACTGCCGACTGCCACCTGCCGACTGCCACCT
>LJCR01002481.1 GCA_001399705.1 Kouleothrix aurantiaca | reverse complement strand
GGTGGCACATATTCCTGGCAACATTCGTGCTGCGGGCGCTGCAGTTGGCGCGCGCAAGCGTGGTAGACTGAGCGCAGCAAGGAGCAACGACAGGAGCAAGCCATGGCTGAGATGCGTTTATTTGGCACCGAGATGAGCCGGCCGATCCAGCGGCCGGGCGCGCATGGCGTGCAGGCCACGGTTATCCAGCTGCCCAGCGCCATCGCCGACCTGATGAGCCGCGAAGAATTGGCCGAGCGCTACCAGGGCTTGCCGATCCTCCTGAATCAGCCGGTCGGCGTGTTTGCGCTGCTCTTTGATGCCCAGGGCGCGATTGACGAGCACAGCGCCGAGTACCCGATTGTGTTTCTGGTGATTGGCGGCAGCGGCTTTGTGCGCGTGGGCGGGCCAAACGCGCCGGCCGAGGCGGTGCACGCCGGCTACGCCGTGCTCTGGCCGGCGGGGTCGCTGCATAAAGCCTGGACCGACGGCGAGCCGATGCAGGCGATTGCAATCGAGTTTCCCGCAGTTGGCGATGAGCCGGCGGCCGAAGAAGAAATCGAATAGGTACGATCGCCCAACGTATGCACAGATGCGTAATCGTGCTACAATAGAAAATGCCCGCATGTCATGCGATATGTCACTGGTGAGAGGAGCTCGCAGCACATGCACCCACGCATTCCCATCCCTGCCGCGCGCCTGATGCGCGCCGTTCTGCTGTGCCTTGGCGCGCTGCTGGCGTTTGGCCCGGCGCTCGCGGCGCAGGCGGCCCCGCAAACATTTCTGGTCACCAAATTCACCGACAGCGCCGACGGCACCTGCAGCAGCTCGGATTGTTCGCTGCGCGAGGCAATTATCGCGGCGAACTCCAACCCCGGCGAGGACAAAATCACCGTGCCGGGCGGCACCTTCCTGCTCGACATGGCCGGCCCGGGCGAAGACCTGAGCGCCACCGGCGACCTCGACATCCGCGAGGCGGTGATCTTTCAGATGGCCGGCACCGCCACCATATCGCAGCTC
>LJCR01002479.1 GCA_001399705.1 Kouleothrix aurantiaca | reverse complement strand
AGCCGAGCGTGTGCTCTTCGCCCCGCCCGCTGACGGCGACTGGGTGCTGATGCTGGGCTAAACCGCAGAGAGCAGGTAGTACAGCTGGAATCTGAGAAAACCTTTCAGCACGCGCTTCAGCAAAATCGGCAGCTGAAGAAGCATCCAGAGATTACACCGGTGACACAGAGTATGGTGGCCGGCAGACAGAGCCGTATCCATTCGGTTCGTGCACAGGTTTTCCCGCATACTGCGGAAAATCGGCGCAACGTAGCAATAATAGTCTGCTGCCGCAGGCAAAAGGAGCGCTGTGGAATGAGCTTGCATCGCGGGACAGGTAAATATTTACGAACGTATGTGCTATAATCGTGGTAGCGAAACTGCCCCATTCTATGGTAGACTAGCGCGCGTGTGCGTTGGTGCACCCTGGCTCAGCTAATCTGGGAGTTCATGTACCCATACGATTACCGCCCGCGAGGAAGCCTTCTGCGCCCGCTGCTGGTTGCGCTTGTTGCGCTCGGCGTGCTGGGCTTTGTGTTTTTCCTGCCGCAGCGCCCCGTAATCTCGTCGTGGGTGGGCGCGCAGGCCGCCTTTCAGGTGAAGCAGGTCGCGACCGTGATCAGCGCGGCGGCTGCGCCGGTGGGTAACGCCCCGGCTGCGCCCGGAATTGTTGGCGAAGCAGTGCCGCAAACCATCGGGCTTGAACGCTACAATGCGGCGAGCCAGCAGGTTGACGTGGTGGCGGATGGGCTGGCAGGCCACTATCGCCGCACGCTGCCGAGCGGCGCAACGCTGGTCTATTTTGTCGTTCAGCTCGGCCCGCGCGTGCATATCGAGGTGCTGAGTGCTGACGGTGCGACGCCCGGCAGCGACCCGTCCGGCGACACGGTATGGACGGATGGCAAGCAGCATCTGGCGACTGTCGCGGAGATGGTGGCCGCGCCCTATGCGCTGCGCGACGGCAAGCCGCCCCTGGCGGCAATGGCGTTTGGTTTCCACGGCGCGGCGCGCACCTCCGACG
>LJCR01000248.1 GCA_001399705.1 Kouleothrix aurantiaca | reverse complement strand
GTGCACGATGGCACCGCGTCGCTGGGCTACGGCTTTTTCATCCCGATCTTCTTTATCAACATCGGCCTGCAGGCGCAAGCCGCCGGCCTGATCGCCGCGCCGCTCTTCACGATTGCTATCATTGTCATCGCCGTGCTCACCAAGATTGTGGGCGGCGGGCTGGGCGCGCGCCTGGGTGGTTTCAACAATCGCTCGTCCTTCCAGATCGGCGTCGGAATGGTGACGCGCGGCGAAGTTGCGCTGGTGATTGCCGGTGCGGGTTTAGCTGCTGGCCTGGTCGACGCCAGCTTGTTCTCGATACTGGTGGTGGTAACACTGGCGACCACGCTGGTCACGCCGCCGCTGCTGCGGCTTGCTTTTGGAAAGCAGGCTGCCGCCGACCCTACTTCCGAGCCAGTGGCGACGCTGGCGGTTGAGGGCGCGGCCGACTAAGAATCATACGCAGCGCGCCGCTGGCTGTATACGTTTGGCGCGCTGAAATTCTTCCGCTGCACTATGACAGATGCGTTTCAGGGATAAAGGAGGTGTTCCGCAGCGACAAACCACATGCGGTGGTCGGGCCACCACCGCACCCATCCACGCTCGATGGGCGGCCATGAAGCCAAAGGGTCGGCGTATTTGGCGGAAAGCGTGACACGGCTGTGAGCAGGCATCGCAGCACACGCGCCAAGCTACGACGAGGTTAAAGAATTCAAGAAAGGACTATCGTTCGATGAACGACCAACTACAGATGCTGACTACGGCGGCAAACATCCTCTGGTTGATCCTCGCCGCTTTCCTCGTGTTCTTTATGCAGGCGGGCTTCGCCCTTGTCGAAACCGGCTTCACCCGCGCCAAGAACGTCGCGCACACCATGCTGATGAACATGATGGTGTTCTGCATCGGTGCAATTGGCTACTGGATCTGCGGCTTCGCCTTTCAGTTTGGCGCGCTCAACCTGGCCTACCCCGAGGTAGCTACCGCGGGTGCAATTGCCGGGCCGTGGGCTTTCTCGCCGCTGACGCTGGGCGCCTGGACCGACAACCTGAGCAGTGGCGTGCGCCTGGGCGAGCAGTTTGGTGTGCTGGGCACCACCGGCTTCTTCCTGCAGGGCATTAGCCTGAGCGCTTCTGGCATCTTTGCCTTCTTCCTCTTCCAGATGGTCTTCATGGACACAGCCGCAACGATCCCGACTGGCTCGGGCGCTGAGCGCATCAAGTTCGCCGGCTTTGTAATCATGAGCTTCTGGGTGAGCATGCTCATCTACCCGATTGCCGGAAACTGGGTGTGGGGCGGCGGCTGGCTGGCCAACCTGGGCCGCTCGCTGGGCCTTGGCAATGGCGCGGTCGATTTCGCCGGCTCGGGTGTGGTGCACATGACCGGCGGCGCGGTTGGCCTGGCGATTGCAATCGTGCTTGGCCCGCGCATCGGCAAGTTCAACAAGGATGGCAGCGCGAACACCATTCCGGGCCACAACATCCCGATGGGTATCCTCGGTACGATCATCCTGTACTTTGGCTGGTTCGGCTTCAACCCTGGCTCGTCGCTGGGCTTGATCACGCCGGCCGTGGCCGATGCGAGCGGCAACGTAACGACGGCTGCTTCGATGTGGCCAATCAACCTGACGGTTGTGGCGGCAATCAACACGCTGCTGGCCGGCGCGGCGGGTGGTGTCAGCACAATGACCTACACCTGGCTGACGGGCGCCAAGAAGCCGTCGCCTTCAATGTCGGTAAATGGCATCCTGGCCGGTCTGGTGGCAAGTACCGCCCCCTGCGCGTTTGTTGATCCGTGGGCCGCGCCAGTGGAAGGGAGGACAAAAACGCCCCCACACCTCGCAGTGTGAGGGCAGCGCAGGGTTTAGCCGAGGCTATGGCTCTGCCATAGCACCGCCAACCGCTGGCAGCAAACGCATCACAGTACGAGGACACCGGCGCAGCGCAGCCAAGCGCACCGCGCACAAGAATGACTGGCGTCCATACAACTCCATAAAAAGCCCCCTCGGGCAAGCCCAAGGGGGTTATAAAGCACAATGACGCGCGTTCACATGAACGCCCGTTTGGCTTCTCCCCAACTTGAGCTTTGGCACTACACAGCGTAGCTTTCGCAGTCGCATTAGAGCGAGCCTTAGCTCGGACCGCCCTGGTCTACCCTTGAGCGTCTTTCGACGGGCCAGGGCAACGACTTGTGTCTGTGTAGACGCCGCACCTAACGAGAGAGCACGTACGCCTTGCCGGAAGCCTTCCGACATGCGCGAGTATACACCCCTGCCACGGTAGTGTCAAGCTTGTTGTGAAAATTGTAACCTTTATGCACGGCATCGGGACGCCATAAGGGCCAACAAGAAACCGGGCGGATGGCACCTGCCACCCGCCCGGCCAGCGACCTTGAAGGAGATGTACGAACCTAGCTGGCCGGCGCTGTCACGCCTACCACAACTGGCTCTTCCACCTGCCCACCCGGCACGGCAATGCCGTCGGTGAGGTAGCCATGTTCGCCCATCTCAGGCATATCCAGGCCGCCAATCTCGTCCTCGGCGCGGCTGCGCAGCAGGCCAGCGCGCTTCAAAACGGTGAAGAAGACGTATGACAGGCCGAAACCCCAGATCGCGATCGCGGCGGCCTCGAGCACCTGCGGCAGGATCTGCGCGAAGCTGCCACCGACAATGCCGGTGACCGGGCTCTCGACGCCATTCCAGGCTGCGGTGTCGGGGTTGCCTACCGCGAAGATACCGACAGCCAGCACGCCCCACATACCATTGACGAAGTGCACCGGCACCGCGCCAACCGGGTCGTCGATCTTCAGCGCTTCGAGCCAGCTGGCCGAGAATACAAACAGCGGGCCGGCGATCAGGCCGATGATGATCGAGGCGGCCGGAGTGACATACGCGCATGGGGCGGTGATTGCCACCAGGCCGGCCAGGCCACTATGTGGGCCGAGCGCCTGCACGCGACCGTGAGGTGGGACTAATACTCAATTCGCTGGATTTGAGTACCCGAGAAGCGGACCTTCGATGGCGCTTTGCGCACTCAGGATGCGCCTGCATTTCCCGCAAGCTGGTGCGAATTATGCTGGTTCATCCGGCGGGAGGTACCTGGGCAGAACAAGGCTCAGGAGCGGGTTGGGAAAGCTGCGCGTCATCGTAATGGCAAAGAATGTTTCTGCCAGGCCCGGAAGCCTGACAAACTCGACCAGAGCGCCGCTGTCCAGCTCGTCTTTCACCACGATCGACGGCACGACGGATAGCCCGGCATGCTCACGCGCTACCAGACGCAGCATCGCCATGTCATCAACTTCAGCGACGATTTGCACCTGAAGCCCCATTCGGTTCACCAGCGCATCAAAGCCCATTCGAATCGTTGACTGAAGCGATGGAACAACCAGCGTCTCGTCACGCAAGAGCGTTTCCAGCGATGCCTCGCTTCGTCTCGCATGCGGTTGCCCAACCAGGCTTACAGGTTGCTCGTCAATCACATGCACAACCCAGCGCGTCGTTTTGTCGCGCAGCGGCGCAACATCTGAAAGAACGACATCGAGGGTATAGGCTCTGAGCCCGCCAAGCAACTCGTCCAGCGAGCCTGAACGAATAATCACCTCAACGCCTGGCGCGGCGAGCGGCGCGCGCAAAAATCCCAGCTGGAAATTGCGTGACAATGTTGCCAGCGCACCGACCCGCAGCACCGAAAGCTGTGGCGCTTCCAGTCGGCCGAATGTCCCAAGCAGCTCATCGCCTTTGGCGAAGATCGCATCGGCAAAATTGAGTGCGATAGCGCCAGCTTCCGTGAGCACCAGCCGCCGGCCAATGCGCTCAAACAAGGCCTGCCCTAAATACGCTTCCAGTGCGTTGATCTGCATAGAAAGCGCGGACTGGGCAATGTTGTGTTTTTGCGCGGCGCGGGTAATGTTGCCCTCGTGCGCTACAAGCCAGAAATAGCGCAAGTGATGGTAGTTCAGCATAGCGGGATATTCTTAAAAATAGAACGGTACGTGCTGTTACATATATTTTTTTGATAGCTATTTGCATGATAGCATTGACGCCAGCGAAAGCAAGCGGAAACAACAACATAGTATCAGGCGAGGAGACAGCATGCACTTTTCACTCTACCGCACAATTCAACCCCTGGCTCCTGATGCAATCACCCTGATGAGTGTCGCATCAATGCGTGTTCTCAGCCATGCGATCGAGGATGCCGTATTGAGCGGTTCGCCAGGAACCGTGCTGAGCGCCGGCTTCCAGCGCAGCTCCTTCTTCAGGCTGCAAGAAGCGCGCTACCGCAGGCTCGCTCAGGTATGCTCATCAATCTCTGTCCATGCTCTGTTCGATATCCCTGTGCCTGTTATTGAGCCCATTACCTACGTTCGGCTTGCTGAAGGCTCGCCGCTGACCCGTGAGTGGTTTCTGGTGGTCAATGCGCCGGATTTTGCGTGTGCCCTGATTGCGCAGGAACTTGATGCGCCACTGTCCGCGCCTCGGCGCTTCCAGGCCCTTTTTGTTACTGATGGCGACGTCATCGACGACATGCAGACGATCCTGCCCGAGCGGGCCGACGCGCCCTACGAGCCGCCCCAGGTCCGCAATACCATCCTCAGGCAGCGCAACATCCAGCGCGTTATCAGCCAGCTGATCGCCCATCAGGAGACCCCGACGCCAGCATCGGCGCGCTCCAAACAGGCCGACGAGCTGCGCGAACTTACCCGGCTCCTGCCAGCGTTTGCGAAAAACCAGGACTGGCAACGCTTCTTACTCCACACCATTGAACAGCGCGCCGACAGGCTTGCCAGCTAAGGCCAGGCTGGACGTTGCAGCGTACTAGCCGTGATCACGTTAATTGAGCTGCTATCGGTTGAGCAATGCCGGCATCAGCGCGAAGATTGCGAGCCAGTCGATGATAAAATC
>LJCR01002480.1 GCA_001399705.1 Kouleothrix aurantiaca | reverse complement strand
CTGCGCATCCAGGTGCTGGAACGGCTGCGCGTGTGGCGCGGCGGCGACGAGGTTGAAGCGCGCGCGTGGCAGCGCAAAAAGGCCCAGCAGATGCTGGCGCTGCTGCTGACCAACCGCCACCGCTGGCTCTTGCGCGAACAGATCTGCGACTGGCTGTGGGCCGACGATAGCGAGGCCGACGCCGAAACGCAGTTCAAAGTCACGCTGAACGCGCTCAACGCCGTGCTGGAGCCGGCCCGCCCGCCGCGCACGCCGCCCTTCTACATCCGACGGCAGGGCGGCGCATACCGCTTCTGCCCGCCCGATGGCGTGTGGATCGATGTGGTTGAGTTCGAGCGCCAGCTCGACGCCGCCCGCAGGCGCGTGGCTGCCGGCGAGGGCGACAGCGCCGAGGTGCACGAGCAGCTGGCGCTGGCGCTGAGCCTCTACCAGGGCGATTATCTGGGCGACTACCTGTATGAAGACTGGACGCGCGAAGAGCGCGAGCGCCTTTCGAACCGCTACCTGGAGGCCGCCACGCTGCTGGCCGAGCTGCTGCTCAAGCGCGGGCAGCTTTCCGAGTCGATCCGCTTCTGCGAGGGCATCCTCGCGCGCGACCCGTGCTGGGAAGACGCCTACCGCCTGCTGATGCGCGCCTACTCGCGGCAGGGCAATCGCCGCCAGGCGCTCGCCACCTACGAGCGCTGCGTGCGCAACCTGCGCGCCTACCTGGATGTCGCGCCACTGCCGCAGACGACCAAAGTGTATGAAGAGGTGAAAACATAGGCTGGCGACAAGGAATGAACCACAGAGACGCGGAGGGTTACAGGTTGCAGGTTTGCGAGTTGCAGGTTGATTGGTTCTCGCTTCTCGGTTCTGTGGTTCGCGGTTCTTGGTTCTGTGGTTCCGTGATTCTTCGGTTCTCGGTTCTGTGGTTCTCGGTTCTGTGGTTCCGTGATTCTTCGGTTCTGTGGTTCCGTGATTCCTCGGTTCTCGGTTCTGTGGTTCTGTGGTTCTGTGG
>LJCR01002478.1 GCA_001399705.1 Kouleothrix aurantiaca | reverse complement strand
GCCCAGGCCACCCAGCAGCCCCCACAGCCAGGCCGGCTGCAGGCCCATTGCGCCCATCATGCCGGTAAAGCCCTTCATCCCCGGGCCGCCGCCCCAGCCAAACAGCTTCTGCGCGCCATGCGCCGCCACCACAAGCCCCACCAGAATCCGCAAAACCAGCAGCGCGAGATCGATCGACATGGACTATTCCTTTCGATTAGTAGATTGTATCGAATAATCTACTTACTTAATGTAAGCAAAAGTATATCCATCAAACTTCCTATTGTCAAGTCGCTTCTTTTTTGATAGCATGCGCGCAGATGAATGGAGCAATGAGGCCAGCCATGGTACATAGCGAACAAGGGTGCCAGCAATACCAGCATGCCATCGAGCTGATCGGCAAGCGCTGGACGGGCCTGGTGATTATGGTGCTGCTGGACGGCCCGCAGCGCTTCAGCGCAATTGCCGAGCAGCTGGGTGGTGTGAGCGACCGCATGCTTTCCGAGCGGCTCAAGGAACTTGAAAGCGAAGGCATGATCGAGCGGCGCGTTTATGCCGAGACGCCGGTGCGGATTGAGTACCGGCTCACTCCCAAGGGCGCGGCGCTTGCCCCAGTGATCGAGGCGGTGCAGCAGTGGAGCCGCGCGTGGCCCCAGGAAGAATATGCCGAACCGCAGGAAGAAGCCGCGTAAATCGTCCCACGCACTACCAAAGGGCTGGCAGCTTGTTCTGCCAGCCTTTTGTTTTCGCTGCAACAGGCGCTCTGATGCGGCCGCGCAGGGCCAAACGCAGCGCGTCGCCAGCCGCAGAATGCCGCCAGTCATCGGCTTCGGGCAGCGTATTGCAGAAGGAGCGTTTCTTCGCCTGGCTCCTTTTGGTGTACAATTTGTGCACTCGCTCAATCTGGTGCGGAAATGACTGAACGCCCAGCGACCCTCGGTACCTGGCTGCGGCGGCGGCGCAAGGCCCTCGATCTCACCCAGGCCGAGCTGGCCGCCCGCGCCGGCTGCGTGCCAACCAC
>LJCR01002477.1 GCA_001399705.1 Kouleothrix aurantiaca | reverse complement strand
CGCCCCGCCGTGCGGTTGCCCGCCGCCAGCGGCACCTACACCGTCGGCGCGCGCCTGCTCGACCGGGCCGGTAACAGCGCGATTGTGAGCACGACCGTGGAGCTGGCGCTGCCGTACATTCCCGCGCCCACGCCCGCGCCGCATGCGGAAGGAGTCGATCTGCTCCATAGCATGATTGCCGAGGTAGCGCAGGGCGAAGCCATTGCGGGTATGGGCGCGGCGATTGGCGGCCCGCTCGACGCTGTGCGCGGGATCGTTTCGCCGCTGCATCAGCCCACCTGGCGCGACGTGCCGCTGAAAGAAATCATGGAAGCGCGCTGGGGCTGCCCGTTCGCGGTGGATGTGGACACGAACGTGGCCGCGCTGGGCGAGTATACGCTGGCCGAGCTGAGCACGCCGCGCTTTCTGTACATCACGCTCAGCACTGGCATGGGTGGCGGCTTTCTCCTCGACGGCGCGATCTACCACGGCGCGGGCGGCGCGCACCCCGAGGTCGGCCACCAGGCGATCCCCTTTCGCTGCGCGCACCCCGAGCGCGTGGCCTGCCTGTGCGGCGCGCCCGACTGCCTGGAGGCCCTGATCTCGGGCACGGCCATCCGCCGCATCTACGGCAAGCCGGCCGAGGAGCTAAGCGAGGCCGAGTGGGGCGAGGTGGGCTACAACCTGGGGCAAGGGTTGCGCAACATCGCCGCGCTCTACACGCCCGACCTGATCGTCCTGGGCGGCGGCGTGGCGGTGGGCGGCGGCTCACGCCTGCTCGGCTCGGCCCGCGCCGTGCTCGAAACACACCTGCGGCTGGTGCCCGCGCCCGCGCTGCGGATCAGCCAGCTTGGCTACGACACCGCGCTGCTCGGGGCGCTGGCGCTCGCGCAGCGGGTAGGCTAGAAAGCGGCGACCGGAATAATCACCACGGAGATACAGAGGCACGGAGAGTTTGAAGGTTAGCGAGTTGAAGGTTACAGACCTAATCTCAAAACCCCAGACCATAAACCCTCGTGTCG
>LJCR01002476.1 GCA_001399705.1 Kouleothrix aurantiaca | reverse complement strand
GATCATGACGCCGTGGGGCTTGCAGGCCAGCGTGGTGGACATGACCAATCTCGACGCGGTGCGCGCGGCGCTGCGGCCGAACACGCGGCTGGTGTGGCTGGAAACGCCTTCCAACCCATTGCTGAAAATTTCCGACATTGCCGGGCTGGCAGCGATTGCGCACGGAGCTGGGGCGCGCTGCGCGGTCGATAACACCTGGGCCACGCCAGTGCTTCAGCAGCCGCTCGCGCTCGGCGCGGATCTGGTGATGCACTCCACCACCAAGTACCTCGGCGGGCACAGCGACGTGCTGGGCGGCGCAATCGTGGCGCGCGAAGCCGACCCATTCTTCGAGCGGGTGCGCTTCATCCAGGGGAATGGCGGCGCGGTGCCGTCGCCGTTCGACTGCTGGCTCATTCTGCGCGGCATCCGCTCGCTGGCCTACCGCATGCGCGGTCACGCCGAAAACGCCGCCCGCGTGGCCGAATTCCTCAGCGCGCAGCCCGCGATTGAGCGCGTGTACTACCCCGGCCTCGCGTCGCACCCCGGCCTCGCGGTCGCGGCGCGACAGATGCGCAGCGGCGGCGGCATGCTCTCGGTCGAGGTGCGTGGCGGCGAGCCGGCCGCGATGGCGCTAGCCGCGCGCGTGCGCCTGTTCACCCGCGCCACCAGCCTGGGCGGCGTGGAAAGCCTGATCGAGCACCGCGCCTCGGTGGAAGGGCCGGAAAGCCGCACGCCGCCCGGCCTGCTGCGCATTTCGGTTGGCCTGGAGCACCCCGACGACTTGATAGAGGATTTAAAGCAAGCGCTTGAGCAGGCGTCAGAAGTCAGTCTAGATTAGACCACCCGGAAGGGTTGCCACGAAGACTCGAAGACACGAAGAGCATTTGGAGGCTTCATATCTTTGTGGCTATTTGGAAAGTATTAGGGCTGGATTTTAAGCCTCGTTCCGAAACAAAGCGCAAGAAACTCAGCCGTGTCTTGCGTTCTGAATCTCGGTACTATGGAGGAACACTATGGCC
>LJCR01002475.1 GCA_001399705.1 Kouleothrix aurantiaca | reverse complement strand
GCTCGTAGCGCTCGCGCGGCGCAAAGCGGCGGGTAACGAAATTAGCGCACTCAAAGCGGAAAGGCGCGGCAGGGTACTGCTCGCGGCAGCGCTCCACAAACGCTGGCACCAGATCCAGCCCCAGGTATGCGGCTGGCGCAATCTGGCGCGAAGCCAGAAATTCCAGCAAGTCGCCCAGGCCGCAGCCAACATCGAGCACGCTTGGCGCGCCTTCCAGGCACACATCGCGAAACAAATGCTGGTAAAAGGCATGGTCCTTGTCGTCGGCGCGCTCGGCGAGCGCCTGTGGGGCATAGCCGTGGGTGTTCAGAAGATCGCTGTAGTAGCGGGTGACGCGCATGCCACTATAGGCCCAGGCGGGGGTGAGAAGGGCGTGGTGCGCAGCGCTCAAGCCGCGCTGGAAAATCGAGAGCCGCGCAGATTCAGCCACGGATAGAAACATGCGGAGGCTCTTTCAAACAGTTCAATGCCACAGCGTGGAATCAAGCAATCCTGCCGCAACATTATACCCTATTTTGTCGGCGGTATGTACCGATCACGTGTAAACAAATTACCTGCTCTTCCCTCTAATAAAGTACACCGTCAGCATGCTGTTGCCGAGGAGCCTTCACCATGGATGTGGACACCGCCCGACGGAATTTGATTCGCACCGAAGCCATCCGCACCGACAAGAATACGCGCCATGTGCTCTGGGAAAATGGCGATACGTGGCTAGAAGATTTTGAGCACCTGCGACGTGCCACCGTGCGAAACGATACCCGTCTCCGCCACGCCGTCGAAACAGCCAGCACCCCCGAAGCCCGCCGCGTCACGAGCCAGGATCGTATGTACAACGCCCGCGAGGAAAACGAATGGAACAAGCGCTTCGGCGCGCGCATAGCGCGCACGCTTGCCCAGCAGCGTGCCGAGCCGCACCCCAACCGCGCGCTGCTCAGCGAGCTAGAGCAGCACCAGATGAACTTCCAGCGCTACGCCGCCGACCGCCAAGTAGTGATGTATGAG
>LJCR01002472.1 GCA_001399705.1 Kouleothrix aurantiaca | reverse complement strand
CCCGTCGCCCACTGCGCGAAGTACAGGCGCGTGCTGCGCACGGGGCCGATCTTCGCCGCGTCAGGCGTGAGGCCCGGCACAAATACCGCCATGAAGCGCGTGACGCCAAACTCAGCCAGCGCCTCGAACACCACCGCCGCGTGGTCGAGCCCGCTTTGGGGGTAGGCGTCGGGGTGGTTGTCGATCATCACGATCGCCGGGCGATGCGTTATGCTGCCGCGCGCCAGACCTATCGCGCCCGTGATCGGGTCGGCGCTGGGGTTTGGCTCGGCGGTTGGCTCAGCTGTGGGTGCGGCGGTGGGCTCAGCCGTTGGCGGCGCGGCGGTGGGCGGAACGGCAGTTGGCGCGGGCGCAGCGGTGGGCGCAGGCGCGGCAGTCGCTGAAATGGCAGTTGGTGCGGGTGTGGCGGGCGTGCCACCACAGGCAGCGAGCAGAAGCGCGCCAAACAGCGCCAGCACACACGGGCGCAGAAGCATACGGTTGGGCATCACGGCTCCTTCAGTGAACGGGGTGGGTTATCGGCGCGCATTGTACCACAGGCTGCCACCATGGCTGTTATGTCCTTTTCCGCGCACAACTCTAGCGAAGAGCAGAACAGTTGAGCCACAGAGCGCACCGAGGGCACGGGGTTTGGTTGTTTGCTCGGTGCTCTCAGTGTTCTCTGTGGCTCGTTTTCCTTGGCTATATTTTCTCAAACAGCGCGTCGTAGGCGGGCGCGAGCGCGTGCCAGTCGTAGCGCGCCGCGATGCTGCGGAAGCTTGCGCGCGGCAAATCGGGCAGGTCGTCCATCGCCGCCGCGAGCTGCGCCACCAGGCTCGCGTGATCGTCGTACAGGCAGCGGGCGTGCAAGGCGGCAGGCAGCAGCTCGGGGTAGCTCAGGCGGCGCGGCAGAATCGGCATGCAGCCGCAGTACATCGCCTCGATCACGCTGATGCCAAAAAATTCCTGCACCGCGCAGCTCACCACAATATCGGCACGCCACAGCCACGCGCGGTAGCTCGCC
>LJCR01002473.1 GCA_001399705.1 Kouleothrix aurantiaca | reverse complement strand
GCAACGCCTCTCTTTTTCTGGTCACTTTTTGGCGCTGGGGCGCAAAAAAGTGACAAGAAAAAGAGAGGCTTTCTTGCCCGCTGGCTCCCCTGAGCCCGTCGAAGGGCAGGCGTAAAATCCGTCTCATGTATGCTGTTCGGCCAGCGTAATAAACGCTGACGGGGCAGCACCGTGGAATTATGGAACAACCACCGCTCTTTGATCTGCCAACGCCACCCGCGCCAAGCGCCGTGCAGCTGCTCGAAAGCCTCTTGTTCGTCGCTGGCGAGCCACTGGCGGTGGCGCAGCTGGCGCAGGCGCTGGAATTGCCTGCCGACGCCGTTGAGGCAGCGATCGAGGGCCTGGCGGCCGCCTGCGCCGGGCGCGGCATTCGTGTGCAGCGCCACGGCGACACTATTCAGCTTGTGTCGGCGCCCGAGTCGGCGGCGGTGATCGAGCGCTTTCTGGGCGTGCAGCCGCAGGCCAAGCTCTCGGCCGCCGCGCTCGAAACGCTGGCGATCATCGCCTACCGCCAGCCAATCACGCGCGCCCAGGTCGATGCGCTGCGCGGCGTCGATAGCAGCGGCGTGATCGGCGCGCTGCTGGGGCGCGACCTGGTGGTTGAAAGCGGGCGGCTTGAGACAGTGGGCCGGCCGATTCTGTATGCTACCACCGACGAGTTTCTGCGCCAGTTTGGGCTTGCGAACCTGGCCGATCTGCCGCCGCTGGAGTTACCCGCGCTGGCTGGTTCATAAGGAAATGTGGCTGTTTTTGCCAGCGCCCAATGCCCGTTTTCTCCACATCCCGATTATTTTCTCCACAACAGTGTGGAAAAGACTTGACAGCATTTGCGAAACACAACATCGCACTCTAGCGGCAAATCGAAGTGGTGTAAAAACATTTGTTCTACAACTTATCCACAATGGGTTGTGGCCTGCTCGACATATGCGGATGAAAAAGGCCGCCTTTGCACAATGACTACCGCTATACGCACCCTGACCTATATAAGCAATCGTAATAGATC
>LJCR01002471.1 GCA_001399705.1 Kouleothrix aurantiaca | reverse complement strand
CCATATACAGCAGGCCGGCGCGCTCGGCCGCGGCGACCATCGCCCGCGCGCGGTCCATCGTGTCGGCCATGGGCTTTTCGCCCAGCACCGGCACGCCCGCCGCCAGCGCGGCCAGCGTCACGTCGTGGTGCGCCTCGGGGATGGTCACATCGACCACGAAATCGGGGCGCAGCTCGGCCAGCGCGCGATCCAGCTCGGTGCCGGGCACCACACCCGCCAGGCCAAGCTCGTCGGCGGCCTGCGCGGCTGCGTCGGGGCGAATGTCGACCCAGCCCACCAGCTGGGCGTCGGCGCTGGCGGCGAGGTTTTTCGCCCAGGCGCGGCCCATTCCCCCGGCACCAACTAACACTGCGCGAAGCTGCTGCATGAAATCCTCACATAGAAGAAAAGAACCAAGAACCACGGAACCGCGAACCACTGAACTACGGAACCTGCAAACCTGCAAACTTGCAACTTGCAACCCGCAACCTGCAACCCGCAACCCGCCGACTCTACCGCGCCACGGCGAAGCGCGTGTGGCAGTTCTGGCATTCCAGCACCGGCTCGGCCGCGCCCAGCGGAATGATTGGAATCCAGAAAACGTGAACGTAGGTGCGGGCGGTGCGCGGCGCGAACATTGCGTACTGGCCGCAGCGCGGGCATTGCTGCATCCCGCCACCAGGCCGCGCGTCGTCGCGCACGACCTGGCGCGTGCCAAAGAAAATGAGCATAGTACCTCGTTACAATCAGTGCCTTTCACATAACCACCAAGGCACCAAGGCATCAGGATTGTATAGCATGCGAAATCTCTTGGTGTCCTGGTGTCCTGGTGGTAAACGTTCCCGGCACCTGATTTGAAAAGTATTCTCGTTAGGATTACGTCAGTGCGGCCACCACTTCGACGCCATTCGACGCCATGTGGTGCAGAAACAGCACGTGGTGCAGGTCGCCGTCGTGCGCGAAAATGCCCAGGTCGCGCGCTACCGCCACCGGCGTATCGAAGGTATCGACCACGTCGGCGGGC
>LJCR01002474.1 GCA_001399705.1 Kouleothrix aurantiaca | reverse complement strand
CGGGCAGTTTTGAGTGTCACTCACACGCAAGCACAGTTACAACCTGGAACGGGCCAACGTTCAAACCTGCAGCTCCAAACCTACGTGACTCTGTGTCTCAGTGGTGAACTATTCGCCCGCGAGCTGTGCGCGAATTGCCGTGGACGAAAGATCGACGCGGAAGGCCGACTCGGGCAGCTCGATGAACAGGTCGTGCGCGCTGGCCGGCACCGGGATGTCGCGCAGCGTGCGGAACGTACCCTCTTCAACGCGGCCCGCCACCAGAAAGCGGCAGCCCTGCGCGCGAATGTGCGCCAGCGCGGCGTCGCGGCCAGCCTCGCCGCCGTAGTAGCGCGGCTCGACCAGGCGCTCGGCGGTGTCGTAGCCCACCACAAACACACTGCCGGGGTAAATATCGGCCTTGCCCACAAAGAGTGGCTCACGCGAGAGCACCACCGGGTAGCGCCAGCGGAACTGCTCCAGCCGCCGCTCGATCTCGGCGTAGCTCAGCGGTGGCTTGTCGGCGTTCGCAACCGGCAGCTCAAAGCTGACGGGCATGCCAAGCGTGGCGCTGGCCGCCTGCGCCAGCCGCTCGTGGCCGGCGTGGAGCGGATTGAACGATCCCGAAAGCAGGGCACCCTGCACAGGCAGGTCGGCGGCGAGCGAGCCATCGGGCGCGGCGCTGACGGTGCGTGCGGTGCCGTCGAGCAGCTGCGCGAGCGGGTCGGGCATGGGCGTGCGCGCGCCTTCGACATGCTCGCCCGCGGCGAGCGGGAGCGCAAGCACCGCTAGGCCGCTGGCCTCGGCAATTGCGTTCAGCAGCAGCCGGCTGACCAGCGCCTCTTCGCCCAGGCGGTCGCGCAAGCCCTTGGTCATTGTCAGGCCGTGGGTTGTTACACCAGCCGCGTCGCGCACCGCGATCCACACCCGATCCTCGCCGCGGCGCGCGCGGTCGGTCACAAGCGCGGCGGTGCAGCCCACACCCAGGCACGGCACGTCTGGCCCGGCGAGGCGGCGCGCGCGG
>LJCR01002468.1 GCA_001399705.1 Kouleothrix aurantiaca | reverse complement strand
GAGAACGAGATCAATCCACAGATTACACAGATTACACAGATTACACAGATAGGAGACCGCTCATCTGCGTAATCTGCGTAATCTGTGGATAAAGTTTGGGAACTGTGACATAGCCCTAGCCGCGACCAGCCGAGCGTTGACACCCTCCCCCCTGCGTGTTAGATTATCGCTACGCTCTGTGCAACCTATCACAAGGGTGCCCGCCACGCGGGCGCTTTTGGCTAGCGAAAGGGATAACACGCTGTGGCAGAACCACTTGGAAGCGCTGCGCGGCCGCTGCGCGTCGCGATCATTGGCGCGGGGCCCGCCGGCTTCTACGCCGCCGAAGCGCTGCTCAAGCAAGCAAATCTGAACCTCTCAATCGATTTCTTCAACCGCTTCCCCACCCCCTTTGGCCTGGTGCGCGAAGGCGTCGCGCCCGACCACCAGTCGATCAAGGCCGTCACCCGCATCTACGACCGCATTGCCAGCGATCCGCGCGTGCGCTACTTTGGCAACGTGACCTTTGGCGTGGACCTGATGCACGAAGATCTGAAGCCCTTCTACGACCAGATCATCTACGCGGTCGGCGCGCAAACCGACCGGCGCATGAACATTCCCGGCGAAGATCTGGTGGGCAGCTACCCGGCCACCGCCTTTGTTGGCTGGTACAACGGCCACCCCGACTACCGTGACTACGAGTTCGACCTGGGCACCGAGTGCGTGGTGGTGATCGGCAATGGCAATGTCGCGATGGACGTGACGCGCATTCTGGTGACCGACCCCGACGAGCTGGCGAAAACCGACATTGCCGACCATGCGCTGGCGGCGCTGCGCGCGAGCAAGGTGCGCGAGGTTGTGATGCTTGGCCGGCGCGGCCCGGCCCAGGCGGCTTTCACCAATGCCGAGCTGAAGGAGTTTGGCGAGCTGGAAGACGTGCAGGTCGCGCTCGACCCGGCCGAGCTGCAGCTCGACCCCGACAGTGAGGCGGCGCTGGCCGAAGACAAAATCGCGGCCAAGAATGT
>LJCR01000247.1 GCA_001399705.1 Kouleothrix aurantiaca | reverse complement strand
TGCCAGCGGGTGGTCGGCGGGGTTGCGCACCTGGCGCTCGCCCTGCTCGTCGAAAAAACTGATCAAGTGATCGCCGCTGGTCCGGCATGCCGGCGCGATCAGCTCGGCGAGTGCGCGCGTGTTCATCGGCTACACTAGCCCATCATTCAGCAGCCCGCCGAACAGGTCGTTGGGCGGGAGATTGTCCAGGTACTCGACGATGCGGTCCATCAGGCCGGTATGCGTCGTCGTCGGTAGGCGGCGCTCGCGAATAGCCGCGAACGTCTCCCGCGCGGCCTGCGCGCGCGCGTCGGGGTCGCTCCAGCCGGACAGGTCGATGGTCCAGAAGCGGCGCTCCCAATCATCGAGCGCGGCGCTCGATGGAAGCACAAGACCCTCGACTTCCGGCACTAGCAGCGCCAGGACGCCGAGCGCGCCGAGCACCTCCTGATCGTTCCGGCGCGCCAGGCCCTTTTCGGCGAAGCGCGCCAGCTCCTGGCTGACGATCGTCACCGCGAGCGGTACCGCGACGGGCGGGGTCGTGGCGTCAGCGTTAGTCGCCGGGGCCGTCGTGAGCGCGAGCAGCCGCGCTCGCCATTCGGTGATGATCTCACGCTCCGGCATCACGACGGCGGGCAGCCGCGCGTCCATCTGGCCGAGCAGCCAGAGCGCGTGCCGCGCGCGGAGCGCGTCGCCGGCCTCAAGCGCTGCGGCGATCGTCTGGATGACGGTGTCCGTGATGCTGCCGACGATGTCCCAGGCAGAGTCATTTTCAAGTGGCTGATCGCCCCACGCGCCCATGGTTAATCCTCTTCTTCGATGCTGGCTTCGGTGTAGTCGATCGCCCAGTGGTTGGCTTGGATGTAGCCGATAGCTTCGACGGGCGTGTCGAAGCTCTGGCGTGCCACGGACCGCCGGCTGCACACTACGTGGTAGCGGCCCGGTGTATTGTTATCGTTCCCTTGAATCATAGCAGTTTCTTGCGACGTACTGCGTTTTATTAGTGCATCCAGACTACCGTGCGCCCGCGCTCCAGTAAACGGCAATCTCGCGGGCGCGCAATGGCAGGCTCACCGGGCACCCGTTTGAACGCCACATAACCGTTTGAGTAAATGCTGTTGATCTGCTTCACCCACCTCTCCTTGACCCGCACGATGTCGCCCTTCCGAAAGCCCGCCAACTCCTCGTTCACCTGATACCGTACTCGCCCCTGACCTTTCCGCGGCAGATCGTAAAACTGCCTTCTCGTCTGCCGGGGCCGAAAGGTGATCCGGTAGGTGTTGGGGCATTCGGGGGCGACGACCTCCCCGTTCACCAACGTGGCAACGCATAGTGCGTCAGTCGTGTGGGATTTCGCTAGGCCCATGCTCTTGCGGAAGGCAGCGGTCTCGTACCCAAACACCGTCGTAAGCGGGACAGACGATCTCAGGGTTGCATACAGATGGGCTTTCCCTTGCATGGTTCGCTGGGCGACCTGGTCGAGGTGCCCGCTCACGCCCGTTACGTTCAACGTAATGCGCCCCTGGTGAACCCCGCTATGGCAGGC
Organism: Kouleothrix aurantiaca; assembly: GCA_001399705.1. Taxonomy (GTDB): domain Bacteria; phylum Chloroflexota; class Chloroflexia; order Chloroflexales; family Roseiflexaceae; genus Kouleothrix; species Kouleothrix aurantiaca. The sequence goes on along the minus strand of LJCR01000247.1, from coordinate 3,353 downwards.
TTCGCAGAGGGTTAGAAGATTGGTGAGGGTGTCTTTGCCGCCATGCTCCTGGTAGACGATGTGGTGGGCCTCCAGGCGGCAGTTGCGTTTCTCGCAGTGCTGGCAGGTATACCTATCCCGCATCAGGCAAGCGATCCGCAGGTTCTCATCCAGGCGGGTCGGGTCCTGGTAGCGGCTGCCCGCAAGCGTCGGATCGTTCAGCCGCGCGATGTCCACCTGCACGTCCTCGACCACAATCTGGCTGATCGGCAGTGGAAGCTGTCGAACCACCCGGATGACTTCCTCCACGTTGGTCTTGATTGAGGGCGGCAGCCGCCCGCTGCGCGTGCTAGAACCACGATTGGCAAAGCGCGCTGGACGATACCACTTCCGCAGGCGCCGAGAGCGGCGATGCGCGCGGCGGGTATCGAGTTTCTCAGAAACGTCGCGGCGATGGTGGATTTCGGCGGCCAGCAGAACCTCGCCGTTCGAGACGCAACCGATGCCGGTCACGCTGCTGCCTTTGTCGATACCCACCGTCACGTCTTGCACCTGCCCCTCACACTGCCAGGCGAGCTGGATGGTGAAAGGGACTTGGGCGACCACCCGCGCCTTGCCTGCTCGAAGCAGCTTGCGCGCTTTGGCCTCTTTGCAGGGCATCAGCGGTGCCCCATCCTGGTTGCGAACGTAGACCTTCATGTGGCTTTAGGCCCTCCGTATTGGAGTAAAATGCTCCTCGCGGGTGTTCATCAGTGTTGTCGCGACGTACACACATTCGTGTTTCCACTACCCTTAATGCACGTCCACAGAGCTTCGGACTGGAGCAAACATCCAAAGGTGTGATCATCTGATGAACTGCTGCCGGTTGTCCAGCCCGCTGGTAGCTCCATGACCATAACGCAAGAAAACGCTATGGTTTTAGGAACTATTCCCGCACGGCATGATACAGCGCCTCGCGCCACGCCTCTGTACCAAGTGTGGCGCGATCGAAGCACGCTCCCGCATACAATGCCGGGTCGCCGGCGACGCGGTAGAAGGTCGCTTCCCCATACTGCTCGATGGTCACTGCAACGGGCGTCTCAATCAGATTATGGCGAGCGGCGCAGTCACCGCAGATCAGCCGCCAGCGGGACTCCTGCCACCTCGGCGCGTAATGGCTCGGCCGTGGGGCAACGTGGTAATAGCGCTGTCCCGGCGCGATCACTGCGTCGCAGGAGCGGCAGCGGCGCTCTTTATGCGTCATGTGCGCGGTGACCTGTGGGCCGCGCAGGTCTACATACCGGCACTCCGCCAGCGCCGTTCGCACCGCCTCCGGCGCGACGCGCGCGCCTACGATGGCATGCGGCCGGTAGAGCACGATCCAGTGCAGCACCGCGTGCTGCCACGGCCCGGCGGCAACCTCCTCGCCGAGCTGGAGCGCCCAGGGCTGCCCCACTCTGCGGATGGCGGTCAGGATCTCGTCGTGTGTTTCAGGCTGGAGCAAAGCATGCATAGCTGTGTGCTTTCGTACGTTTCCGTAGACATCGCCACGTTCAGGCGGCAACCGGTTTGGTCACTGCCGGTTTCTCGCCGGCTGTAGGAGCGCCGCGCGGCGCCACCATCGCCGGGATCTCGACCACCACAACCTCGGCCGACGAGGCGGGATGCGCCGCCTCCCAGCTTTCGTACGCCTTCAGCGTCATAAATAGCGCGGCGATCGATTCATCGGTCGGCGGCTGGGTCACAACAAGAATGGCGGCGCGCGCGATAGCGGCCAGCACTTCGGCCTCGTCCTCCAGGCGCGCATACCACGCGAGCATGACGGTCAGCGCGGCCTTGGTTTCGGCCAGCTCCTCCGTGCGCGCCGCCAGCGCCTCGGTCAGGCGCGCGATCTCGGCCTCTTGCTCCGCGCGCGTCGCCATCATACTCCCTCACCCGCCTGCTCGTCCCCGTCGATCGCCAGCGGCGCCCACGCCTGCGCGTCGGCAAGGGCGCGCATTATCGAGACGGTCAGCATATCGCGCTTTTTGGCATCCACCCGGCCCTGGAACCAGTCCCACGCGGCCGCCAGCGTCTTCTGTGCCGAGGCCGGCGGGAGGTAGACCGCGCGAGTGTCCGTCCGATAGAAGCACACGGCCGGATCTTCCCAGTCGCCGCCATCGCGGACCATGATCACGCGGAAGGGCCCGGCCGCGCTGCTCGCCTCCCAGGCGGTCGGCGTGGACAGGTTCTCGGCGCCCTCAATCAACTCTGCGTCCATCATCGCGTCCTGGAGCGCAACGATCACATCCTCATCGCCTGGCCCGGCAAGAAACTCGCTGCTGGTGCAGTAGCGCGGGGTGTTGATGGCGGCGACCTGGAACGGCGCGACCAGAAAGCGGTGCGTCAGCGTGCCGTCCGGTGCCTCGCTGATCTCGGCGAACACGTGATGCGGGTGCGCCTCATCGACGTAGCCGAACATGCGCACGATGCTGCCGTCCGGCCCCTTGCGCTTGTCCAGCCGTTTCCAATACTCGCCCCGGTGCAGGAAATGCCGCATATTCCAGGCATCCGTAGCAAATAGATTCTGGTGGAGCGCGGCGACGATCTGCATACCAGGCGCGCTCGCCTCGTGAACCTCGCCGAGCTGGCGCAGGATGTAGATCTTGCAGTCGTCGGTTGTGACTGGCATTAGCGGGCCTCCAGCGTCGCCGGCGCCGTCAGGGCCGGCGGCAGAGCGGCGATCAAATAGACCCAGGTCTCACGCGGCTTGCCGCAGCACTGGCACTGCTGCACCTTGGCGCCGCAGGAACGAAGCCAGCGGAGCCCCCAGCGCGCCTGGCGCTGCGCGGCCTGGCAGGATCGGCAAAGCACGATTGGCTCGTCGGCCGCAACGACCGGCCGGTAGGAGCTGAAGTGATGTTGGTGGTTGGTTGTAAGCATGATGCCATCACTCACTTGACAATACTATCATAACGTGATATATTCTATCATATTATGATACTTTTGTCAAGCTAGTGATTGAACTATGAACAGCACGCTCACAGACCTGGTCGCAGCCCTTAGCTTTACCGGGCTGCCGGAAGGCTCCGACGCTGAGCGCGAAGAGTACCTCCGCGACTGGGCACGCAGGCACTATGACACGCGCGGCATGCGCGAGCGCGCTGGCGTCGCGGGCCTCGCGGCCAATGTCTTCAAGTATCGACGGCTTGGGCACCTCGACCTCGCCGCACAGTCGATCCCCGGCGTACTGCGGCGGCTGGAGGCGATCGCCAGAGCAGAGGCCGAGCTGGCCGCCTGGAGAGCGGAGGAGCCGGAGATCGCTGCGATGATCGACGAATGGCTCGCGCAGGCCGAGCGGGTCGACACCGCAGTCGCAGCGCTGGCGCAGGTTCCGCTTGAGACGGTGCTGGAGC
>LJCR01002469.1 GCA_001399705.1 Kouleothrix aurantiaca | reverse complement strand
GCAGTGCGCAGCGTGCGCGAGCACCCGCTTGCCGACGCGCTGGCCCTGCAAGTTGCGGAAATCTTCAAGGCGCTGTCCGACCCGACGCGGGTGCGGATTCTCCACGCGCTGTCGCACGCCGAGCTGTGCGTGGGCGACCTGGCTGCGGTGCTGGAAATGACCGAGTCGGCGGTGTCGCACCAGCTGCGCCTGCTGCGCGGCCTGCGGGTGGTGCGCGCGCGCCGCGATGGCAAGCAGGTCTACTACACGCTGGACGACGAGCACGTCACGCGCTTGTTCCAGCTGAGCCTGGAGCATCTGGGGCACGAGTAGGGGATGGGAGCTGGGGAATTGGGGATGGGCGAGTGCGGCGAGGTGATGAAGTAGCTCCATCCCCCCAACCCCTGTCGCCCATCCCCACATTTGCTAGCTGAGACTCTCCTTCACCAGCTGCGCGATGTCGGTCGGCTGCTTGGCCACCTTCACGCCCACAGCCTCCAGCGCGGCGATCTTCTCCTGCGCCGTGCCTTCGCCGCCCGAGATGATCGCGCCGGCGTGGCCCATGCGCTTGCCGGGCGGGGCGGTCTGCCCGGCGATAAAGCTCACCACCGGCTTGGTGACGTGCGCCTTGCTATAGTCGGCCGCATCGACCTCGGCACGCCCGCCGATCTCGCCGATCAGCACAATCGCCTTGGTGTCGGCGTCGGCCTCAAACAGCTCCAGCACGTCCACAAAGCTCGTGCCGATGATCGGGTCGCCGCCAATGCCGACGATCGACGTTTGGCCGAGGCCGAGCTTGGTGAGCGCATCCACTGCCTCGTAGGTCAGCGTGCCGCTCTTCGACACCACGCCAACCGGGCCGGGCGTGGCGATGTTGCCGGGAATAATGCCAACCTTGGCCTGGCCGGGCGTCAGCAGACCCGGGCAGTTCGGGCCGATCAGGCGCGCGCCGTGCTGGCGCACCACCTCGTAGGCCGCGACCATGTCGTTGGCCGGCACGCCCTCGCTGATGCACACAATCAGCG
>LJCR01002470.1 GCA_001399705.1 Kouleothrix aurantiaca | reverse complement strand
GTTCTCGGTTCTTGGTGTCTTCGTGCCTTCGTGGTAAACGGCTACCGACAAACGTATAAAAGAAAACGAAGGACCGAGCGCGAGCATACCCACGTTCGTCCTTCGCCCTCGGTCATTCGTCCTCGCCACGCTGCGATGATCACACCTTCGCCAGCTCGTCTTCCAGCGCGGTCTGCGCGGCCTGCGGGTTGGCCTGGCCCTTGGATGCCTTCATCACCTGGCCGACCAGAAACTTGATCGCGACGGTCTTGCCGCTCTTGTAGTCGGCCACCGACTTGGGGTTGCTGGCGATCGCCTCGCGCGCCATCGCGGCCAGCGCGTCGCCGCCGCCGATCACCGCCAGGCCGCGCGTGCGCACAACCTCGGATGGCGCGCTGCCGTCACGGAAGCTGGCCTCGAAGACTTCTTTCGCGCTGGTGCGCGTGATCGTGCCGTTCGCCAGCAGCGCAATCAGCTCGCCAACATAAGCCGGCCGGAAGCGCTCGTGAATGTCGGCCAGCGACTCGCCGGTGTCTTTGGTCAGGCGGAACAGCTCGCCCGTGACCCAGTTCGCCACATCGCGCGCGGCCACGCCCTGCGCCTGCGCGGCGGCCACCGCCTGCTCGAAATACTCCGAGTCGGCGCGATCAACCGTGAGCACGTCGGCGTCGTTCGCGTTCAGGCCGTAGGCGGCCACAAAGCGCGCGCTGCGCTCGTGCGGCAGCTCGGGCAGCTCGGCCCCACGCGCCGCGATCCACTCGTCGCTCAGCACCAGCGGCGGCAGGTCGGGCTCGGGGAAGTAGCGATAATCTTCCGAGCCTTCCTTCAGGCGCTGCTCGACCGTCACGCCGCGATCTTCGTCCCAGCCGCGCGTGGACTGGCGGATCAGCTCGCCGGCGTCGAGCGCCTTGATCTGGCGCTGAATCTCATACGTCAGCGCGCGCTCGACCGCGCGGAACGAGTTCATGTTCTTGATCTCGACCTTCGCGCCATACTCTTTCTGCCCAACTGGCCGCACCGATACG
>LJCR01002465.1 GCA_001399705.1 Kouleothrix aurantiaca | reverse complement strand
GCGCAGGAGTGGACGCCCGCCGAGTGGCTGGAGCGCGCCGAGCCGCAGGCAGCGTGAGACGGGAAGAGAACCACGGAACCGAGAACCGAGAAGCCAGCAGTCGGCAGTGAGCTGTGCTTGCGAACCTGCAACCTGCAACCTGCAACCTGCAACCTGCAACCTGCAACCTGCAACCTGTAACCTGCAACCTGCAACCTGCAACCTGCAACCTGCAACCTCTGCCCCCTCAGACTATTGACAGCGCAATAGTTTAGTGGTAAACTATTTCCAAGCACACAACCCACCCGCCGCATTGCGGCGTTCTTTTCGGTCGGAATGTTTAGTGCTAAACAACTTGGAGAACCCTATGAACCCGCAACTGCTCGGCATTCACCACGTCACCGCGATTGTTGGCGAGCCGCAGGAAAATATTGATTTCTACACCCGCGTGCTTGGCCTGCGCCTGGTGAAGCAAACCGTCAATTTCGACGACCCTTACACCTACCACCTGTACTATGGCGACGAAACCGGCCAGCCCGGCACGATCATCACCTTCTTCCCATGGCCGGCCAGCCGCCACGGCAGCCGTGGCACCGGGCAGATCAGCGCGATCCAGTTTGCGGTGCCGGTTGGCGCGCTGCCCTTCTGGCAGGGCCGCCTGGCCGATTTTGGCTGGCGCTATGGCGAATCAGAACCGCGCAATGACGCGGCAGTGCTGCAGTTCTACGACCCAGCGGGGCTGCTGCTTGAGCTGGTGGAAACGCCCGGCGAGGCGCACCGCTCGGCGAATGGCGATATTCCCGCAGCTGCGGCGATTCAGCGCCTGGCGGGTGTGACGCTGACGGTGGCGCAAGCCGCGCCCAGCGCTGCGTTTCTGGCCGGGCTGCTCCACTTCCGCGCCGATGCGGGCGCAAATAGCCTTGCGCTGGGCAATGGCGCGAGCGCCGCGCGCGTGACGCTCGTTGAGCGGCCGAATGTGCCGCGTGGCTCGATTGCGGCCGGCTCGGTGCACCACGTTGCCTGGCG
>LJCR01002467.1 GCA_001399705.1 Kouleothrix aurantiaca | reverse complement strand
GGCGCTGGCCTGGGTGGTTCCGTTCATCCGGGCTGTCGACGACGACCTGGTCGAGGACAGTGTGCTGGCGGCCAGCCGCGGCGAGCTTCTCGCGATGGCTGAGTATGCCGCCTTCGCCGCGCACCTTCGCCTGGAGTTCGACGATCCCGACATGGTCGGCCAGAGCGAGTACCGCGCGATCTACGACGTCTGCGAGAGCTTCTTCGACGGCGAGCCGGACCACGTGCCGGCCATTCTGCGCGAGTTCATCGCGATCGCGCAGGCTATGCTCGAACGGATCGGCGAGTCTCCGAGTGGTGGTGAGGCGACCGGTTTGGAGCATGCCACGCGAGAAGGGATCTAGCGCGCCCAGCGCCAGGAGCGGCGCGACGGTGGGCAGATGGTATAAGAGTTGCCTGCCGTGGATCATTGGCGCTGACGACGCAATAGCTTGGAGCGTTCTGACGCCGCAAACCATCACCTGCAATAATGCTGAGCGACACGCCAGGAAGGCCGCTGACATCTCAGCGCTAGTCGAGGACATCATGACAACTCCAACGTTGAACGAGGATCAGGTCCGCATCCGGCGCGCGGCGCGCGCTGATGCGCTGCCCTGCGTGCTTGCGGAGACCTTCCCCCACCCGCTCCCGCGGCGAACGCTCGACGGCTGGCCGCTTGCGCTGCGCGCGGCGATCGCCGACAGCGACGCGATCGCCGCATGGCTCGCGCCGCGCGTTCACCTCGAAGCCTGCGACTCGCCGGCGCGCGATCTGCTGACCAGCTACCTGCTGGCGTCCGAGCAGCAGCGCCCGCGGTGCGCGCCCGCCTGGCCCGAGCTGGCCTGGGTCGGCCCGTTCACGCAGCTCCTTGATGACCGCTGCGCGCGCGAGGGGCCCGCCGAGCTAACGCTTGGACGCGAAGAGGTGCTGGCCTATCTGGAACAGGCCGTCACGCTCACGCGCGCGCGCCTCGCGCTGCTGCCGGAAGTCGATGGGCCGCTGCCGGACGACGCGGTGCGCCGCGCGA
>LJCR01002466.1 GCA_001399705.1 Kouleothrix aurantiaca | reverse complement strand
CCCCACCCCCCATCCCCCGCACGTCCACGCGCGCTACGGCACATCATCGTGCTCCAGGCGCTTGCCCATGCTCAGCACATCGTCGGTGCTATATCCTAATCGCTCGTAAAACGCAATCACGCCCGCGTTCGAGCGGCGCACCTGCAAGTTGATTTTAGCGCAGCCCAGCGCGCGCAAACGCTCCTCGGCGGCATGCACCATGGCGCGCCCAAGCCCCTGCCCGCGCTGCTCGGGCGCGGCGGCAAGGTAGTTCAGCCAGCCGCGGTGCCCATCGTAGCCAGCCATCACCACCGCCACCACTGCGCCGCCGCGCACGCCCACCAGGAAGAGATTGGGCTGCGCCGCCAGCTTGCGCCGGATGTCCTTCTGCGGGTCGTTCCACGGCCGGATCAGGTCGCAGCGCGCCCACAGCGCGATCACCGCCGCCTCATCGGCTGGCGCAAATGGGCGTATGGTAAGCTGTTCCATTGCTGCGTTTTCCCTTTTTATAGACGTCCGACAACCGACCACCGACGACCAGAAGAATAAACCGCAAAGCGCGCAAAGAGCGCGAAAGGTACGGAGATTTTGGGTTCTTGGTTCAATGCCGACTGCCGCCTGTCACCCCGCCACCCTCGCCAGCACCTCGCGCGCCGCGCGCTCGCCCGACTCGATCGCGCCGTCCATGTAGCCATTCCACACCTCGGCGGTTTCAGTGCCGGCCCAGATGATCGGCCCGACCGGCTGGCGCAGCGCGTCGCCGTAGCGCGTCAGCGCGCCGGGCGGCAGCACGCCCACATGGCAGCCCGCGCTCCACGCCTCGTCGGCCCAGTTCTGCTCGAGGTAGGCGGCCGGCGCGCCCGCCTGCGGCCCGAAGAATTCCACCAGCTGATCGCACACCGCGCGGGCGCGCTCGGCGCGTGGCCGCTCGCCCCACGCGTCGGCGTCAGCGCCGAGAATGAAGCCAACGAGCGCGCCGCCTTCGCCCGCGTGCCGGCTGTCGTCGAACACCATGCCCAGCGGCCC
>LJCR01002463.1 GCA_001399705.1 Kouleothrix aurantiaca | reverse complement strand
GGGATGAACTGCCGCGCCTGCGCATGCCTGCGCTTGTGCTGGCCGGCGCGCTCGACACCAAGTTCAGCGCGATTGCGCAGGAAATGGCCGATGCCCTGCCGCACGCTGAGCTGGCGATTGTGCCGAACGCAGGGCATGCCATTCATTTGGAGCAGCCCGAGATCTTTGCCGAGCGCGTGGCCGTATTCCTTGAACAGCATGCGCGCTAGTGCGCTTTCAGCGCAGGGAATGGGAGATGGGGAGTTGGGGTTGGTGCATGCTGGCATACTTTTCCATTTCCGCTTTGTTATCCCCGTGTGCGGTTTTTCCGCGCGTAGCGCAGCAAACCGCACACAAATGGATCATCAGTACCTTGCTGCCGCAGGCATATAAAAGGAGAACCCAATGCCAATTGAGTGGAAATCCGTTCAGGAATACAGCGACATCATCTACGAGCACGACGCCGCGGGCGAGGGCATTGCCAAAATCACCATCAACCGCCCCGAAAAGCGCAACGCCTTTCGCCCCGAAACGGTCGAGCAGCTGATCGACGCCTTCTCGCACGCCCGCGACGACGAGAGCGTTGGCGTGATTCTGTTCACTGGCGCGGGCGATAAGGCCTTCTGCTCGGGCGGCGACCAGAGCGTGCGCGGCGATGGCGGCTATGTCGGCAAGGACAAGGTGCCGCGCCTGAATGTGCTCGATCTGCAGCGCCTGATCCGCATCCTGCCAAAGCCGGTGGTCGCGATGGTTGCGGGCTACGCGATTGGCGGCGGCCACGTGCTTCACGTCGTCTGCGACCTGACGATTGCCGCCGAGAATGCGATCTTCGGCCAGACTGGCCCGAAGGTTGGCAGCTTCGACGGCGGCTATGGCTCGAACCTGCTGGCGCGCATGGTTGGCGACAAAAAGGCGCGCGAGATCTGGTACCTGTGCCGGCAGTACAATGCCCAGCAGGCGCTCGACATGGGCCTGGTGAACACGGTGGTGCCGCTGGAGCAACTGGAAGACGAGGCAGTGCAGTGGG
>LJCR01002464.1 GCA_001399705.1 Kouleothrix aurantiaca | reverse complement strand
CTCTGTGCCTCTGTGGTGAATCTCCCGCGCAATCTACCCACCCTCGCGCTGGAGCGTGCGCACAAGCTGGCCGAGCGCCACAATCGCCACCACGCCGAAGAATATCACCCAGCCAAAGCTGATTGCAACGCGCAGAACGAGCGCGAGGCCGCCGAGCGCTAGCCCGACCCCCGCGACCACGCCCACATAGCGCAGGTGCGCGCGCTCAAATGCGGCTGCGTCGGCGACCTCGGCAGCGCGCAGCCGTGCCGCGAAGCGCGCCAGATCCCACGCCACCAGTGCGGCCACCATGCCAAGCAGCAATGGGGGCGCGGGCGCGCCCTGCGTCGGCCCGGCGGCAGCGACAATGGCCGCGCCGGCCAGCCCAACGCCGCTGACATTGGGAAGCTCGCGCCAGACACCCGCCAGCCAGGCAGCGCCCACAAGCACCGCAGCGAGTGTGCCGATCCAGCGCCCGGCGATCGCATAGGCAAGCGCCACCAGCAGGGCCGCCACACCAATCGCCAGCAGGGCGTTTCTTTTCATACCATCCCTCGCTGCGGCATGGGCCGGCTCAGCGCCGTGTCGGCAAGCTGGTGGAAGGGCAGCGCCACATCCCAATCGATGACGGTGATACCGGCGCGGCGAATGTCGGCCAGCAGCGTGGCGCGCTCAAGGTTCGCGAGGCGCGCGGCCAGGTCGAGCGCCGCGCCGGGGCCGTGGGCCTGCCGCTCGAACAGAATCGGGTTGGGCGTGATGACGAGGATCTGGTAGCCGCGCGCGTGGAGCCGCCGCAGCACATCGCGGTCGCGTGATTTGAGCGGGCTGATCAGAATGAGCTGCGAGCGCGCCGGGAACAGGCGCGTGGGAATGCGGTCGAAATCCTCGAACACAGGCGCGTCGCCCAGCTCGGCGCGGGCCAGGGCGCGCAGCACGCGCTCGCGCTGGAGCTTGCCGTAGCCGGGGTAGGTCCAGTTGAGCGTATTGCCGTAGAGCAGCAGCCCCACGCGATTGCCCTGGTCGAGCA
>LJCR01002462.1 GCA_001399705.1 Kouleothrix aurantiaca | reverse complement strand
CAGCTGTTCGACAGCATGCCGAACAACATCGACCATGTGTGGACGCGCAAGCGCGGCGATGCCGACGCGGCCTTTGCCGGCGCGCACCGCGTGGTCAGCCAGCGCATCGCCAGCCAGCGCCTGTCGGGCGTGCCGATGGAGGCGCGCGCGGTGGTGGCTGCGCCCGACCCGATCAGCGGCGGCCTGACCGTCTGGACGAGCTGCCAGGGGCCGCACCTGAATCGCGGGAACCTCGCGACGGTGCTGGGCATGGACGAAAACCAGATCCGCGTGATCGCGCCCGACGTGGGCGGCGGCTTTGGCGTCAAAATCTACTCCTACCCCGAAGAAATTCTGCTGGCCGCGCTGGCACGCGCCTACCGCCTGCCCCTGCGCTGGGCCGAAACGCGCATGGAGCACATGGCCGGCACCGCCCACGGCCGCGCGCAGGTGGCCGACCTTGACCTGGCCGTGCAGGAAGACGGCACGATCACCGGGCTGCGAATGCGCGTGGTTGGCGACCTGGGAGCCTACCCGGTCGATCCCGTCATTCCCGAGCTGACCGGCCAGATGGCGGTAGGTGTGTATGCCATCCCCGCCGTCGATATCGAGGTGACGTGCGTCTACACCAATACCACGCCCGTGGCGGCCTACCGCGGCGCGGGCCGGCCCGAGGCCGCCTACTACATCGAGCGCATGGTCGATCTGGTGGCGCGCGAAATGAATATGGACCCGGTGGAGGTGCGGCGCAAGAACTTCATCGCGCCCGACAAATTCCCCTACAAAACGCCGGCCGGTCCGCTCTACGACAGCGGCGAATACGACAAGGCGCTCAGCCGCGCGCTCGAAATTTCGGGCTACGCCGGGCTGCGCGCCGAGCAGCAGCAGCGCCTGGCCGACCCGAACGCGCCCACGCTGCTGGGCATCGGGGTGGCCTGCTATGTTGAAATGTGCGGCTTTGGGCCGTACGAAAGCGCGGTGGTGCGCGTCGAGCCGACAGGTACGGTTACGGTCTTCACCGGCATCTC
>LJCR01002460.1 GCA_001399705.1 Kouleothrix aurantiaca | reverse complement strand
GATTTGCACCGCGCAGCCGAGCTCGCCCGCGCCATCCAGTTCGACATCGATGAAATCACCAAGCCTGTCCCGGCCGACACGGAGATCCGCCCGCGCCGCATCCGCCTGCGCATCACTGCCGCCACCGAAGCTGAGGCCGAGCAGGCGCGGCGGCTGATTGAGCAGTTATTGGCCACCTTGAATTGCCAGATGCAGCCCGCGCGCGCCGGCGCCAACCCGCGCTACGCCACCGCCCCGCGCTGGATGAGCTATGGCGATTTTGAATTGCCCGCAGGGCGGCTGCGCCGCCGTCGTGCATCGTAAGGCCATATCGCATACATCCGCATCGCAAGGGCGTATAGCATACGCCTAAAGGAGAGTCACATGATCATCGCAACTGCAATGCAAAAAGGCGGGGTTGGCAAAACCCCTACCGCCTTAGCACTTGGCTCCGAGCTGGCCCACGCCGGCCGGCGCGTCCTGCTGGTCGATCTCGACCCGCAGAGCAATCTAACCGAGGGGCTTGGCTTCGATCCTACCCGGCTTGAAGGCAGCTCGATCTACGAGGCGATGCTCCACCCCGATCTTACCGACAACTATATGCTCCACTCCGAGATCGGCGTTGACCTCTTGCCCGCGACCCTGGAGCTTGCCGGCGCAGAAATCGCCTTCGCCGGCAGGTTCGGCCGCGAACTCCTGCTCAGAAACACGCTCGCGCCCCTGCGCCGCTCCTACGACTTTATTATCATCGACAGCCCGCCATCGCTCGGGTTGTTCACCGTCAACGCCTTGACCGCAGCAGATAGCATCATTGTGCCGATGCAGGCCCACGTTTTCGCGCTGGGCGCTATGGCGCAATTGGAGAATACGATCTCAATGATTCGCCAGCTGAACCCGCAGCTCGCCATCGGCGGCATTGTGATCACAATGGTCGATCGCCGCACCAGCGTCAACGCCATGATCGAGCAGGAGGCCCGCGACCGCTACGGCGATCTGGTTTTAAAAGCAACAATCCCCTTCTCAGTCAA
>LJCR01002461.1 GCA_001399705.1 Kouleothrix aurantiaca | reverse complement strand
GGCAACGAACACCGCGACCAGCACCGCGACACGCACGGCTACAGCGACTCGCACCGCAACCGCCACACGCACACCAACAAGCACGCCACAGCCGCAAAACTGCGATCCTTCCTACCCAACCGTGTGCATTCCGCCGCCGCCGCCTGATTTGAACTGCGGAGATATTCCATATCGGAAGTTCGACGTGCTGCCGCCTGACCCACACCATTTCGATTCTGATAATGACGGCATCGGCTGCGAATCGCCATAAGGCTATTCAACGCATCACACGCTATACAAGGTAGCACCATGCCCCAGCGCACGCTGATTGACATCGGCAGCCGACGCCTCGCATACACGAGCATAGGATCTGGCGCGCCTGCGGTTGTCTTTGAGAGTGGCAGCGAGTGCGATGGTGATTCACTTGCCGAGCTTGCGCGCGCAGCAGGAAACTTCACGCGCGCAATTATCTACGACCGCGCGGGGCTTGGGCAGAGCGACCCGGCCCCGCGCCCGCGCACCACGCGCGATGCCGCTGCGGATCTGGCCGCGCTGCTGCGCGCAATCGCCCTGCCCGCGCCATATATCATCGTGGCGCACTCGTTTGGTGGCCTGCTCGCGCGCCTCCACGCCTCCGCGCACCCGAATGACGTCGCGGGCATGGTGCTGCTCGACACCCCCCACCCCGAGCTGCCACTGCGCGAGCTGCAGAACACACCTGCGCCAACGCCGGGCGAGCCGGCCGCGCTCGCCGCCTTTCGGGAAAACGCCCGCGCCGAGTGGAGCAACCCCGCGCACAACGCCGAAGGATTCGACTGGGCGGCGAGCGCGCGCCAATTCCCGCCTGGCGAGCACTACGGCGCCATGCCGCTGGTCGTTATCACCGCCGGAATTGACGAGTGGGATGAAGGATTCCCGCCCGAAGTGGCGCGCGCCCAGGAGGAAGCGTGGATGAGCGCGCAGCGCGCAATGCTCGGGCTATCGAGGGCGGGCCGGCAAATCATCGCGGCTGAAAGCAACCACAGCAT
>LJCR01000246.1 GCA_001399705.1 Kouleothrix aurantiaca | reverse complement strand
TTCGAACGAGGCGCACTGCACCTCCTGCAATGTGCGCTACGACGTCAACTTCGATGAGTCGGTCGAACTACGCTTCACGGTCAACCCCGCCATCCGCGAAGCCGCCGACCTGGCCTACTGCATTGGCGGGCCGGCCAACACGCGCCACCTTCTCTCGCAGGTGTGGCTGCCGCCCGGCGGCACGAAAACGCTGGCGCTGCGCCTGCCCGCCGGGGGCTACCGCCTGCGCACGCGCCAGTTTTCGGCCATGGCGCTGCTCCACGCCGCCGAAGGACACCCCGCCAGCAGCGGCACGGTGCGCTTCACCACCAGCGACATCGCGCTCGATCAGCCTTACCTCGCCGCCGGCACCGCCGAGCTGGCGCTGGAAAACCTGACCGACACCAGCCTGCTCGTGATCATCGAGCAGACCGCCTGGAACGCGCAGGCCGTCAGCGCGGCGTTTGTCTCGACCATGGCCGAATTCCGCCAGCTCTTCTCGTCGCAGGTGCTCGCCCCCGGCCTGGGCGTGGCCGTGCGCAACCTGACCTTTCTGTTCAGCGATCTGAAGGGTTCCACCGCGCTCTACGACACCATTGGCGACTCGCCGGCCTACGCCCGCGTGCGCGACCACTTCACCGTGATGATGGAAACGATTGCCGGTCGGCGCGGCGCGCTTGTGAAGACAATTGGCGACGCCGTGATGGCGGTTTTTTCTTCGGCGGAAGACGCGATTGAGGCGGCGATCGCGATTCAGCGCGAGTTTACCGAGGGCCAGATCGCGCGCGGCGACCCGCCGCTGCAAGTGAAGCTAGGCTTGCATCGTGGGCCGTGCATTGCGGTAAACGCCAACAACGTGCTCGACTATTTCGGCTCGACGGTGAACATCGCCGCGCGCGTGCAGAACGAAAGTGTGGGCGGCGATATTGTGCTGACGCCCGAGGTGCTGGCCGACCCCGGCGTGCACGAGGTGCTGGCGCGCGAGGCGCCGGCAATCGAGCCGTTTCAGCGCCATCTCAAGGGCTTCGCGCAGGACTTCGCGCTTTCGCGGCTGTGGCTGCGCGCGGGCGTGGAAGCGGGAGTTGGAGTTGGCGAGTAGAGAGTAAAAACTCCAGGAATGAGCCACAGAGCGCGCCGAGGCCACGGAGTGTTGTTCAAGCTCGGTGATCTCGGTGGTCTCTGTGGCTCGTTCATATTCCTTACAAAGTCTGCGCCACTTCGGCAAAGGCGCGCAAGCCGTCGATGTCGTCCAGATCCAGCCACTGCAACAGAATTTCGCTCACGCCTGCCGCCGCGTAGGCCGCCAACTGCTGGCGCACCTGCTCGGGCTGCCCAATGATGAAAGGGGCATTGGCGCGCGCATACGCCACCACTGCATCGTCGTCCTTGCCCGCCAGCTCGGCGTTGCGCTCGCGCAAACGGTCGATCCACACCTTAAGCGCAGCCCCGTCCTTCCCAAAGAACAGCGCCGTCATGAGCGTGCGGCGCACCGCCTCGGGCGCGCGCCCGGCGTCGCGCAGCATCCCATCCAGCGATTCGTTGCGCGCCTGAAATTCTTCGGGTCGCACAAACACCGCGTTCCAGATATCGGCGTAGCGCGCCACCAGCGGCACGTCGGTCGGCGTCATCACTTCGGTCACAATCGGCAGGCCGGTTTCCGCGCGCGCCTTGGCCATCAGCTGAAGCGCTTCTTCACCCATGCCGCGGAAGGTATAGGGCGACGAGCGCGGTTTGAAGGCACCGCCGCGCAGCATGTTCGCGCCAGCATCGCGGGCGGCGCGCGCAGTCGCCATAATCTGCTCTTCGCTCTCGACCGCGCAGGGGCCAGCGATCACCACGCACGAGCCATCGCCCACCTTCACGCCGCGCACGTCGACAACGGTGTCGTGCGGGTGGAACTCGCGGGCGGCGAGCTTGTAGGGGCGGGTGATGCGCGCGGTTTCCTGCACGCCCTCGAAGCGCTCGATCTCTTCCTGCAGGGTGGGCGGGATGGCCGCGCCCACCACACCAATGATCGTCCGCTCTTCGCCGCGGATCAGGCGGCCCTGCAGCTCGTACTCCTTCAAGCGCTGGATGATGGCGTCGATGTTCTCCTCGGTGGCGGTGGCGCGCATGATCACGATCATGGCCGGGTTCTCCTTTGCTAATTCGATCAGCATATCAATCTCGCGAACGGCATACACGTGCCGCCCGGTGGGTCGCACTGCCAATATGGCCTGGGAAGGCTCCATGGTTGTTGCTCCGGTATGAAAAAGCTGAGCGCCAGCGGCTCAGCTCTGGGTTGCGATTGGAATGTCGAGCGCCTCGGCCGCCCGGTTGGCCTGGGCCGGCAGCGAGGCGCGCTCGGGGCGCAGGTTTTGCGCGCCGCGGATGTAGACGTGGCGCACCTCTGCCGCGCTGCGGGTGGTGTTCCAGTGAATCAGCACGCGAATGCAGCGGGGCAGGCTGCCGGGCACCGCCATTTCGTGCGTGCAGAGCAGGGCCGTATCGAGCCAGCCCAGGTGGCGGGCAGCGACGGCGGGAAACTCGGCGTTGAGATCGACGGTGGTGCTAAAGATCGCGCTGACGATATCTTCGGGGCGCAGGTCGTTCGCGGCGATCAGCAGCTCGAGCAGCTCGCGGGTGGCGGCAAGGATCGCCTCGCGCGTATTCTCGTCGGCGGTTGTGGCACCCCGAATACCCCGGCAAGCGTAGGTCATCGTAACCCTCCACTAAAACACAGCGGGCAGCAGCCGATCATCACGGTGACGATCCTGGCAGCACTGCCCGCTCAACGCACAAAGAAAAAGGCGCGGAGCGGGTTGCTCCACGCCTGTTTGAGTTCTGCTTTCAGTCCTTACTCAACGCGAAGCAACCAGTCCTTTCGGCCGGTAAAGTAATAAAAGCTAAAATAAAATTTCTGGCTGCCTGCTGGCATGCAAGTGCTCCGCGCTCGGTTGAGTTGCGGCGAGTATAGCAGAGATGTGGGGGCGCGTCAACTAGGAGACTAGGCGTGCTGCAGCAGGAATATTGCAGGAAAAATACGAAACCAGGCGGGCTGCCCGACCCGCCTGGCATCGTGAAGGAGGGAGAAAGGTCGCCCTGCCAAACCACCCGCACCGCAGCTTGCAAGTTGTTTGACATCGCAGAGGTATTATTGTCCCGCTAGCTAAAGTCCATGTGAGCCAAAGATAAAGTCTAGATGAGAGCCTACAGCTCGGCATAGCCGGCCAGCTCCACTGCCGAGGGCGCTTCGCCACCATGAAAGCGCGCCACGTCGATTCGCCGCAGCAGCACGAGCGAAACGCCCAGCAGCGCGGCCTCGATCAGAAACACGCTGGTGTAGGCGGCCACGGCATTGCCCGTCAGCACATTGATCGTATCGCGCACCACGCCGCTGAGCAGCGTGCCGCCCAGCCGCGCCAGCGCATCGGCCATGCCCCACGCGCCAATAAATGCGCCCACCTGCCCGGCCAGCGTCATGTCGAGCATGAGCGCGACGTTGGTGGCGGTGGAAAGGCCGCTGCCAAAGCCAAAAATCACCAGTGCGACGATCAGCAGCGCTTTGAGCTGCAGCCAGCCACTGGCCGCGATCAGCACCAGCCCGAGGCCGGCGACCATCCCGCCCAGCGCGGCGGCGCGCGCCTTGCCGACGCGGCGCGTCAGCGGGCTGGCCAGCAGAAGCGCCACCAGCAGCGCAATGCCCCAGATGCCGGTGTACTCGGTGGTGCGGCTGACGGGCACGCCAAAGACGTCGGCGGCATAAGGCTCCAGCAGCACATCCTGCCCGAGCAGTGCGATCAGCAGCAGCACCAGGTACACAAAGAACAGCCGCGCCTGGGCATTCGCGCCCACTGCGCGCAGCATCGCCGCAAACGACTGGCGCGGGCCGGTGTTTGCCGCCGCGCCGCGCCGCTCTAGCCCCAGCAGGCCAACTGCGCCAAGCGCCAGCGCCACGCCCACCACCCAGTAGAACACCCGATACAGCGCGGCCACGCCTTCCGGGCTGAGCGGCGCGGCGTTGTAGGGCCGCAGCGCGCGCGCCGCCATAATCGCCGTCACAATCACGCTGGCGATCAGCATAAACCACATCACGCCGACGGTGCGCGCGCGCTGCTCTTCGCCCGCCAGGTCGGTTGCCAGCGAGAGGTAGGAAACCGTGGCGAAGTTAAAGCCCATGCCCCACGCGCCAAAGGCCAGCACGCCCAGCGGCAGCCCGGTGGCAAGGTTGTCGTGCATGGCGAAGGCTGCGCGCGGTGCGAGCGCCGCGCCACCGGCGCAGAGCAGCAGGCCGAGCAGGATGTAGGGCGTGCGGCGGTAGCCCAGCAGCGGGTGCGCGTCGGAGTAGGAGCCGATCCAGACCTGCAGGGGCGAAAACAGGTAGGGCAGCGATACCAGCGCGGCCACCAGCGTCGCCGCCAGCCCCAGCTCGCTGATCATAATGCGGTTGAGCGTGCTGTTGATCGGCACCAGCGTGATTGCGACGGCCATGTGCAGCAGGCCAAGACGGATGATCTTTGTGAATGGCATGGCAACCTAATCTGTGTATGATGAAAATGCGGCCAGATATGAGTGGCACATATACAGCATTGTGATGCATGAAAGCGTAGTGCGTCGTGCGTATTTGCTGGCGAACCTAGAGAAGCCGAAAGGACGAAGGACGCAAGACGATCGCTGTGCGTTCGCCCTGTGTCCTTCATTTTTCGTCGCACCTGCGCTTGCGAACGGCGCTACATGACCCTGGTGATTTCCAGCCAGCCGGGCCGCGCAGCATTAGCCGCTTCCAGCGCGTTTTGCGAGCCAAGCACCACCACCAGCCCGCGGTCGGCCACCTGGTCGAGCGCGTCGGCCAGCGCCACAAAATCCTCCGCCGTGGTCGCCAGAATTTCCTCGCGGATGCGCTGGCGAATCTCGTCGGTGTCGCCGACGAGGTAGCGCAC
>LJCR01002459.1 GCA_001399705.1 Kouleothrix aurantiaca | reverse complement strand
CACCGGGCCGTTCGCGTCCCACGCGCCGCTGCCGTCCGCGTCCTTATGCACAGGAATGCCGAACAGCAGCACCGCCGGAATGCGCAACTCCATCAGCTCGTCGATCTCGCCGCCAAGCTGGTCGACCGAGCGCTGAGCGTGGCCGGGCATGGAGCTGATCGCGCGCAGGACGTTCTGCCCCTCAGCAATGAACAGCGGGGCGATCATATCGGCGGCGCTGAGCGTGGTTTCGCGCACCATGCGGCGCAGCGTGGCGGTGCGGCGCAGCCGGCGCGGGCGGTTCAGCAGAGACATATTTTTCTCCTTTGGGATTGTAGTATTTTTACCACAGAGGCACAGAGGGCGCAGAGTTTTGGGATTGCAAGAATGTACCACGGAGGCACCGAGACGCGGAGAATTTAGTTTTTGAACGTTCGTGCCTTCGTGTCTTCGTGGTGAACAAAAGCCCGATTCTCAATTCACCGCGGAGGCACAGAGGACACGGAGAATTTAGTTTTAGAATCTTCGTGTCTTCGTGGTTCAGTATTCTCCCGAACCTTCGTGCCTTCGTGTCTTCGTGGTTCGGTACTTTCCCGATCCTCGTGCCTTCGTGGTTCGGTATTCCCTCGATCCTTCGTGCCTTCGTGTCTTCGTGGTTTGGTTCCCTAGCCCTCGTGCCCTGCGAACCACGCGACCAGCGCATCGACGACGCCCGCGCCAGTGAACTCGCGCGCCTCGGCATCCACGCGCAATCCTTCCGCGCGTGCCGTTTCGGCGGTGATCGGGCCGATGCAGACGATTGCGGTGCCATTCAGCAGCGCCGCCGCGTCGCCCCGCGCCATGCCGTCGCGCTCCAGCCCGTCGAGCGTGTAGCGCACCGTAGATGAGCTGGTGAAGGTGATCGCGTCGGCGTGGCTGGCGCGGGGATGCTCAGCAAGCGCTGCTACACCATCACCCGGCACGGTATGGTACACCGCAATTTCGTCTACTTCCGCGCCTCGTTCGCGCAGGCCAAGCGCCAGCGCGGCG
>LJCR01002458.1 GCA_001399705.1 Kouleothrix aurantiaca | reverse complement strand
GGTCGGCCTGGGTGAAGGGCAGCGCCGCGCCGGCCGCAATGGCGATCTGCAGCTGCACCAGATCGACGCCGGCGACCAGCTCGGTGACGGGGTGCTCGACCTGCAGGCGCGTGTTCATTTCGAGGAAGTAGAAGCTGCCGTCGGCGGCGAGCAGGAACTCCATGGTGCCGGCATTCACGTAGCCGGCGGCCTGCGCCAGTCGCACGGCGGCCGCGCCCATGGCGGCGCGCTGCTCGGGCAGGAGCACAGGGCTGGGCGATTCTTCGATGATCTTCTGGTGGCGGCGCTGAATGGAACACTCGCGCTCAAACAGGTGCACGCAGTGGCCGTGCGCGTCGGCCAGCACCTGGATCTCGACGTGGCGCGGGCGCTCGACCAGCCGCTCAAGAAAGACGGCGTCGTCGCCAAAGGCGGCGCGGGCCTCGCGGCGCGCGCCCTCCAGCGCGTCGTCAAGATCGCCAACCTGATGCACGGCGCGCATGCCTTTGCCGCCGCCGCCCGCACTGGCCTTGATCAGTAGTGGGAAACCCACGCGCAGCGCCTCGGCGCGCAGCCGCGCGGGCGACTGCTCGGCGCCCATGTAGCCAGGGGCGGTGGGCACGCCAGCCTGCGCGGCCAGCTCCTTGGCGGCGATCTTCGAGCCCATCAGCTCGATGGCGGCGGGCGGCGGGCCAATGAAAACCAGCCCGGCCTCGGCGCAGGCGCGCGCAAAATGCGCCCGCTCGGACAGAAAGCCATAGCCGGGGTGGATCGCCTCGGCACCGGTCGCGAGCGCCGCGTCGATGATGCGCGCGACATCGAGGTAGCTTTGCGCGGCAGGCGCAGGCCCGATCAGCACGGCTTCGTCGGCCTCGCGCACGTGGAGCGCGGAACGGTCGGCCTCGCTGTACACCGCCACGGTGGCGATGCCTAGTTCGCGGCAGGCGCGCATGATCCGCACGGCGATCTCGCCGCGATTGGCGATCAGGATTTTGCTGAACGCGTGGCTAGGCATCGGCGCGCCTCACC
>LJCR01002455.1 GCA_001399705.1 Kouleothrix aurantiaca | reverse complement strand
TATAGCAGCGGGCAAAAAGATTGATCGTGTGATAGACTGAGGAGCATGAAAGCATATTCAGTCGATTTACGACAACGCGTGCTCGATGCGCTCGAGCGAGGGATGAAACGAAGCGAGGTGGTCACCACCTTTCAGGTCAGCGAAGGGAGCATCAAACGCTGGCTCAAACGGCAACGTGACCACAGCAGCCTTGAGCCGCTCAAGCCCTCCGGACGCCCTCGAACGCTCAAGCCCTCTGATGATGCCAGTGTTCGTCGTCTGCTCGAACTCACTCCTGATGCCACACTTGCTGAGCACACTGAGCAGTGGAATGAACTGCACGACACGCCGATTTCGCACTGGACCTTTGGTCGAGCGGCACGACGCCTGGGCTTCACGCGAAAAAAAAGAGTCTGATAGCACGCGAGCGTGACGCGTGGCAGCGAGCGGTATTTGCCGCAGTCCAAACGGGAGTTGCGGCCGATGATGTGGTGGTGCTGGACGAGTTCGGCAGCAACATCGATATGACCCGTCGTTATGCGCGGGCGCCACACGGGCAACGTGTGTGTGAACAGACACCACGCAACACCCCGCGTAACACTACCACGCTCGCTTCGCTCAGCATCCAGGGCATTGGCCCGAGCGTGGTAATGAGTGGCGGTCTGACCCGCGCGATGTTCGAAGCGTACATTCACGATGTGCTCGGGCCGACGTTGCGAGCGGGACAGGTGATTGTGCTCGACAATGCGCGAGTGCATCACGGTGGGCGAATTGCCGAACTGCTTGCGCAGCGTGGCTGTCGTGCACTGTATCTGCCACCGTACTCGCCGGACTATTCGCCGATTGAGCTGGCGTTTGCCAAAATCAAAGCGTACATACGCCGTTGTAAGGCGCGAACGCGCGAGGCGCTTGAGCAAGCGATAGAGCAAGCACTTGCGTTGATTTCTTCCGCCGACGCTCGCGCCTTTTTCGCCCATTGTGGGTACCGCCTCTGGCCGATCCGAGATCAATGATTATGCTCTTTGCTATA
>LJCR01002457.1 GCA_001399705.1 Kouleothrix aurantiaca | reverse complement strand
TATAGCTAAGTGCAAAGATATGGATCATGTGGTACGATCAGCAGCATGAAAGCATATTCAACCGATTTGCGCGAGCGCGTCCTGGCCGCCCACGCGCGTGGCCTGTCTCGTCGCGAACTGATCGAGCTGTTTCAGGTCTCTCAGGGCAGTATCACCCGCTGGTTGCGCCAGCAGCGTGTGTCGGGCGATCTGACCCCACGCACGCCACCTGGTCGCACCCGCTCCATCCCCGCCGAACAGGAGGCTGCCTTGCGCCGTCAATTGGAGGCTGCTCCCGACGCGACGCTTGCCACCCACGTCGCGCAATGGGCTGCCGCCTACGGCACCTCACTCAGCACCTGGACGATGGCGCGAGCCATCCGCCATATCGGCTGGTCGCGAAAAAAAAGTCTCTGATCGCTTCCGAACGCGATCCTTGGCAACGCGCTGCATTTGCACTCGAGCAGGCCGATCTGGATGCCACAGCGATCGTCGTGATTGACGAGATCGGCAGCAACCTGGACCTAACCCCGACACACGCTTGGGCGCCTGTGGGCGAACGAGCTGTGGCAAGCGCACCACGCAACACGCCGCTCAATACCACCACGATTGCCTCGCTCACTCATCAAGGAATGGGACCGGCTTTGATTGTGAAAGGCGGTGTGGATCGCTTGACGTTCGAGACCTATCTCTCCCAGGTCTTGGCGCCGACGCTGCAACCAGGCCAAGTGGTGCTGGTCGATAATTTGAGTGCGCATACCTCTCCACGGGCACAGGAAATTGTGGCAGCGTGTGGCTGTCGGCTGCGCTATTTGCCGCCGTACTCACCCGATTATTCGCCAATCGAGCTGGCCTTCGCACAGATCAAAGCCGATCTGCGCCGTGCAGCTGCCCGCACAGCCGACAAACTGGAGGACGCAATCGCGAGAGCCCTGCAGCAAATCTCGGCTGCCGATGCACGAGCCTTTTTCCAGCACTGTGGGTACCGATTTCCTCCCAATCTTGATCAATGGTTTTGCACTTAGCTATA
>LJCR01002456.1 GCA_001399705.1 Kouleothrix aurantiaca | reverse complement strand
GCTGGATCGCGCCGGGATCGACCGCAGCGACCTTGCGCAGCGCTTCTACCGCGCCTACCTGCAGCAGTGGTTTCTCGATGGCGTGTTTCACGCCGACCCGCACCCCGGCAACCTGTTTGTGCGCCCCGAGCCGGCCGTGCTCGCGCCCGCGCCGCTGGTGATGGTGGCCGAAAACGCGAATGGCGCAGAACCAACGCCGGTGGATCATGCCCCGCCGATGCCCGATGGCGCCCCCTACACGCTGATTTTTATCGACTTCGGGATGGTTGGGCGGCTTGGCCCGCGCGCCAGCGAGGCGCTGCGCGAAGGCACCGTCGCGGTCGCCACCAACGACCCGGCGCGCTTTGTCGGCGCGCTCGACCGCCTGGGCGTGATTCTGCCCAACGCCGACCGGCGACCGATTGTGCAGGCCACGACAATTCTCTTCCGCCACACCTACGATCGCAGCATTCGCGAGATGACCAGCGCCGAAGTGGCCGAAAACGTGTTTGGCGAGGTCGAGCATCTTGTGCGCGATCTGCCCTTCCAGATGCCACAGGATTTGATCTACATGGGCCGTGCCGTGAGCATGGTGAGTGGCATGACCACGGCGATCGACCCCGACATCAACCTGTTCGACACGCTGCGCCCCTTTGCCGAAGAACTGGTTGCCCGCGAGTCGCGCGACGGCGACTGGCTCGACCGCGCGCGCAAGGAGCTGACCGGCGCGGGGCAGTTGCTGGCCACGCTGCCACGCCAGATGGACGAGTTCTACAAGGCGGCCAACCGCGGCGATTTGCAGATGCGCGTTGATTTCAGCCGGCTGGAGCGCAGCATGCGCCGCGTCGAGCGTGCCACCGGGCGGCTGGCCGGCGGTATCATTGCGACGGGCCTGTTTCTGGGTGGCGTGTTGCTGCGCATCAATGGCTTCGCCAGCGAAACGCGCTGGGCCTGGATCGCCGCTGCGCTGGTGGTGATCTGGACCTTCTGGCCGCGCTGGGAGCGGTGAGCAGGGGGCAGGGGACAGTGG
>LJCR01002451.1 GCA_001399705.1 Kouleothrix aurantiaca | reverse complement strand
CAGATTACCAGCAGTGCGCCAAACGCCCGGCGCGGCCAGGCCATGCTCGGCGCGGCCGGCCCGGGCAGCAACGCGCCAAGCTGCGGCGCGGGCACATTCAGGATGCGGGCGAGCTCCTGGCGCTGCATAGCGCTGATCGGGCGCAGCCCTTGCTCGATCTCGGCGAGCGCGCGGGCGGGCAGGCCGCTCAGGGCGGCCAGATCGGTGAGTGTGAGGCCACGGCTGCGACGGAGGGTACGAATGTCGATCACACAAACTCCTTCTGCACTTCGTGCAGAGCATACGCCAGCGCGGCCGGTTTGTGGATGACATGGTGTTTACAGTCACCAAAATGCTTGTTTTCACGACGCGGTGTAGCAGCTTACCGGGCGCGCTGCACGGGATGGATTCGCTGAGCCGGGTTTCAACGTATCTTCAAAAAGGGCCGCGCCATATTTCCGCGCAGGCTTGCGGCGACTGATCGCGCGTGCTATGCTACAGCCCTGCACATTCGTTTCCAAAGGAGGCGGCCATGACGACCCGACGGGTGCTGGTGATCGCAATTGCGCTGTTGTTCGTCGTGGTGCTGGCCAGCGGTGGCGTGCTGGCCTGGCTGGTGCTGCGCGCACCCGCCGGAGAAGCCGCGCGGCTAGTGGTCGCCGACGGCACATCGCTGCGCCTGCTCGACGACGCGGGCGAGCATGTGCTGGCCGAAAACGCGCTGACCACCAACTTCAGCTACCCCGCCACCTCGCCCGATGGCCGCAAGCTGGCCTATGTCGCGCGCGATGCCGACGCTTCGATTATTGTGGTGGTGGAACTGGCCACCGACGCGCGCGTTGAGCTGTACCGCAGCCAGACAAATGTGCCAATTGACCTGTCGTGGTCGCCCGATGGCAAGTACCTGGTGTTTCTGAGCGGCGCGCAGCTCACCGCCGAGATCGTGCCCACCGACGGCTCGCGGCCGGCGCGCCTGATCGCCGAAGGCTCGCCTTCCTTCTTCGCGTGGAGCCCCGACAGCGCCAACCTGCT
>LJCR01002453.1 GCA_001399705.1 Kouleothrix aurantiaca | reverse complement strand
CATTTACACCGTCGCGTTTGGATTGCTGTTCTTCGCTTTCCGCTCCGCTATCGCATTTTGTCAGCCGTTCGTTACTCATCAGTTCCACCGTCGCGTTTGGATGGCTGTTCTTCGTCTTCCGCTTCGCCATCCCGTTTGGCAGGCTGCGTATTGGTCATCATACTGCCGGTCGCGTTTGGCGGGCTGCACATCGCTCAAAGAGTACAAGGATGATCATGCACCCGTTTGTTTCCGGCCTTATATTCTTAGGTCTTGGGCTCTTTCTAATCCTTGGTAGCCTTTGGCTGCGTTATAAGCGGGACGTTCGACACGTCCTCTTGACGCGCATCTGCCTAATCGCCGGTGCAGTAGTCGTATGTGTCGCCCTGATTGCCTTCTATTTTAGTCTTTTCGATGTGTAATCGTGTGACATGATCTGCGCGACCACACGCCGATATCTTCTTGTAGCTACGCAGTACATGTCGACAACTACATGGATCGTGAACCCAATAGTTGGTTTGAGCGATTGGAATGCGGTATCTTACCAGCGCGCCCGCCCAACACGCGCTTGCAGCGGACGCCGCTTCGCGTCGAGCAAGATCGGGCGTTTTTCAACGCCAGTTTTTGCTACAATGTGACTGCCATTTATTGGTAGCGGCGCCGCTAAAGCGCAACCCGTTGGGCGCGTCTCGGTTCGTAAACACGTCTCGATCTCGAACGTTGCTTTCTGTCTTTTCGGCAGAAAAACGCCATGCCACCACAAAGGAACGAATCGATTGTGTGATGAAAGCCCGTTGTGCCGCGTGATACCGTCAGCGTTTGCTCAACCCCGCGTGGTGCGAAGGCTCGTTGTGCTGGCGTGATTCCAGGCAGCGGTCGCACAACCCTGATGCAGACAAAATCCGGTTCTTTTCAACGTGGTCGCGGCAACGTCTTCTCAACCCTGCGTGGTACGAACGCCCGTTATGCCGCGTGGTTCCGTTTCGCGCTTTCTCAACCCCGCGTGGTGCGAATGCTCGTTGTGCTGAATGT
>LJCR01002452.1 GCA_001399705.1 Kouleothrix aurantiaca | reverse complement strand
GATTTGGTGCGAATCGAGCCACTGCGCCGCGATTCTTAACTACAGTTGACATACACGTCTAGGTGACTATAATTATAGTCACCTAGACGTTGCGTAGGGATTGGCGATGCCTGAACCTCATCGTTTTACAATTATCTATGCGCCTGTTACGAAGATCCATTTGCGCGCTATCGAGGCGAAACACTATTCGCTTATTCGTACCACAATCGAGCAGCAATTAGCGTTTGAGGCAGCCACAGAAACACGAAATCGAAAACCGCTCAAACGCCCCGTAATTTTTATGGCGACGTGGGAGATCCGATTCGGACCACAGAATCAATTTCGTGTCTTTTATGATGTTGATCTCGACCAATCTACCGTATTGATTCTTGCGATCGGCACGAAACACGGCAATCGCGTCCATATCGGCGGTGAGGAGATCGAATTATGAAGATTGCATCTGTTGCTGATGTAAAAGCAAATCTTAGCGCGTATATTAAAGCGAGCACCGACGAACTGGTCATTATTACCAGAAATGGCAAACCTGTCGCGGTGCTTTTGCCAATGGAAGATGATGATGAGCTTGAGCGTTTGGCGCTGGCATATTCACGTCGTTTTCAAGCGATTTTGCACGAAGCGCGCGAAGAAATACGGGCAAGTGGCGGTATTACGCACGACGACTTCTGGCGTGATGTTGAAAGCGATCAATCACAAGATAACGCAGCGTAATTAGCCGGTCCTCTGTGCGATCTGTGCCCTCCGTGGCTCGCTTCTCTAGCGCAAATGCGCGGTGTCGTTGAAGCTCAGCAGCCGCGCCGCGCCATCTTCTTCCCACTGCACGGTGCTGATCGCGCAGTTACGCAGCCGCAGCGTGGCGCGCTTGCCGGCCTGCCCGGGCGCGATGTGCGCCAGCACGCCTGCGATCGTGCCGCCATGCGCAACCGCCGCAATCGCCTGGCCCGCGTGGCGCGCCAGCAGATCGGCCACGGCGTCGGCGGCGCGCTGGTTGAACGCCAGCATGGTATCGCCGCC
>LJCR01002454.1 GCA_001399705.1 Kouleothrix aurantiaca | reverse complement strand
GTCGCGCACGCGCCGCAGCAAGCGGTTGACAATACGGGGCGTGCCGCGCGCGCGGCGAGCGATCTCCTGCGCGCCCTCGGGCGTGGACTCAACGCCGAGAATGCGCGCCGAGCGCATCACAATATCGAAAAGCGCCTCGGTGGAGTAGAACTCCATGCGGTGCACGGAGCCAAAGCGGTCGCGCAGCGGGGAGGTGAGCAGCGCCACTCGGGTGGTTGCGCCAATCACGGTGAACTTGGCGAGGTTCAGGCGCAAATTGCGCGCGCTCGGGCCTTTGCCCACCATAATATCCAGCGCGAAATCTTCCATCGCCGGGTACAGCACCTCTTCAACGGCGCGGTTCAGGCGGTGAATTTCGTCGATGAACAGCACGTCGTCCTTCTGGACGTTGGTGAGAATGGCGGCGAGGTCGCCAGCGCGCTCGATCGCCGGGCCAGAGGTGAGCTTGATGTTCACGCCCATCTCGTTGGCCAGCACGCCGGCGAGGCTGGTTTTGCCCAGGCCGGGCGGGCCGTAGAACAGCGTGTGGTCGAGCGGTTCTTCGCGGCCTTTGGCGGCGGCAATCGCAATCTTCAGCTGGTCGACGATCTTTTCCTGGCCGATGAACTCGCCAAGCTTCTTGGGGCGCAGGCTTTTTTCCACCTGCTGATCGTCTTCGCCGGGTTTGGGGTTGACAATGCGATCGTCGTCGGTCATGCCGCTGCGTCCTTTAGCACCTGTGTGCGAACTGCTGGCATTATAGCATACATCGCATTGGGGCGGCTTGGCGCTATTCTTTCCGCTCGAAGGTCACTTCAGGATACTCGGTGCTCGGCCCGTCGAGCAGTGGCGCGGGCATGGCCTTCAGATGGTGGTCGAAAAACGCCAGCAGGTAGCTGGTGATGATCTGAATGGTGCGCTCGCCGTTGAGCGGGCCTTTCAGGCCCAGCGCCGGGGCGAGTGGCGAAAGCAGCGGCAGCATGGTGAAATCGTAGTGCTTGGTGCCGCGAATCGTCATGCGGTAGCCGGGGC
>LJCR01002450.1 GCA_001399705.1 Kouleothrix aurantiaca | reverse complement strand
CGATATTTCGTGAGGGGATGCGCCATTATCTGGCCAACTCGCCCGACTATCGGATCGTGGGCGAAGCAAGCAACGGCCAGCAGGCCATCCAGCTTGTTGATTATACCGAGCCCGATATGGTGCTGATGGAGACCGACCTGCCCGGCGTGAACGGGCTGGAGGTCGCCCGCGCGATCAAGCGCTCGCACCCGCACGTTGGCATTATTCTGATCAGCGCCTCGATGGATGGCCAGCAGGTCGTCAAGGCCATTCGGGCCGGCGTGGCCGCCTACCAGCCGCGCAATGTCGCGCCCGACAAGCTGCTGCGCGTGATCAAGCAGGTGCGCATGGGCGAGTACCCGATCAACGATCTGGTGCTTTCGCTGCCCGATGTGGCCGCGCAGGTGCTGATGGCCTTCCGCCAGATGGCCGTCGATGAAGAAACCCAGAGCATCTATTCGCCACTTTCCCCGCGCGAGCTGCAAGTGCTCGATCTGGTTGCCGCCGGGCGCACCAACAAGGAAATTGCGCTGCAGCTCGATATCAGCAACCAGACGGTGAAGAACCATGTGTCCTCCATTCTGCGCAAGCTGGCGGTGAACGACCGCACCCAGGCCGTGGTGTATGCAATGCGGCGCGGCTGGATCAAGGTTGTGCTGCCGGGGGATTAGCCGCAGCCGCCTGCGCCGCCGGCCCGCTTCGCCGGCGCGGGGCAGCTGCTTTCTGCGTACTGTATGAATCGTTATCATCTGTCCATGGCGCGCGCGTGCCTCGCGCTGCTGTTCGCCACCGGCTGCGAGCAGCAGTCGATCGCCGAGCAAGAACAGATCAAAACCCGCCAGACGCTTGAGGCGACCACGCCATCAGCTACGGCCACAAATGTTCCCACCAACACGCCAACGCCAACCACTGGCCCTTCGCCCACGGCCACGACCGCGCCCAGCGCGACGCCCACAGCACCGCCGCCCAGCGCGACGCTCACGCCGCTGCCGCCCACCGCAACGCCCAACCCGGCGCTGGCGGGCTTTAGCC
>LJCR01000245.1 GCA_001399705.1 Kouleothrix aurantiaca | reverse complement strand
GGGGGATAGGGGTGTCAAAGCTGGGGGCGAACTACGCACCAATCTGGATCGCAAGCGCGTCTTGCGGGCTGCGCACGGTGGCAATGCCATCCAGGCTGATATTCATGGCAGTCAGGGCAAGCGCCACCTGTGCGCTGATCCCGCTAAACACAACCTGGCAGCCGAGCAGACGCAGCGCCTGGGCCATCTGAATCAGCGAATGGGCCACGCCATCGTCGATCAGCGGCACGCCGGCAATATCAAGCACCACCAGCTGCGCCCGCAGCGAGCTAACCTGCTGCAGAAGCCGGGAGGTCAGCGCTTCGGCGCGGCGCGTGTCGAGGTGGCCAACCACCGGTGCCAGAATCACGCCATCGGCCAGTGGCGCAACCGGCGTTTCCAGCGAGGCAACGAGCTCCAGCAGCTGGCGCTGCTCGTCGAGCTGCACATTCATCTGCGCATTGGCGCGGGCGAGGTCGGCGGCCTTTTGCTCGGCCTGCGCCTGCGCCGCAATCGCCAGCTGTGCGTTGTGCTCGGCGGTGCGCTGCAGCTGCCGCGCCAGTGCGCTCGAAAGCACCACCCCGCAGGTCGTGACCACTTCGATGATCACGTTGGCGACCGCAAACGTTGGGCCAAGCATAGCCGCCGAGCCAAGCTGCACGCTAAGCACTGCCGCAAGCCCGGCCAGCGTCGCCACAAATATTGCCAGCGACCAGGCTGGCGTCAGCAGAATAGCGGCAACGACAGCGGGTACAAAAATGGGTGTGTAGAATTGATTGCGCACGACAGGAGCATTCACAAGCGCGACGGATATCAGCAAAATTATCAGCGCCACGCCTTCGGACGAGTAGCGCCAGCCCCGCCACACTGCCATCGTCATCAGCAGCACGATCAGTGCACTGAGCGGCAGCAGATCAAAGCGCAGGATATCCTGCGATGCACTGGTGAGGATGGCATACAGATAGTAGGCAATTGCGCCGCAGACCAGCGAGAGCAGGAGAGAGAGCGAAAAACGCGACTTCGTCATACAAAATCCATCCGCTGGAGAAACGATACGAAGCGGAGTGGTAGGCTCTTCCGCAAGCGCCCTTATTGTATTGCATTCGGCAATACAAAATAGTTGCAATATCAAAGCAACCTATATGGTCGTATGCTGGGCAGCAATATACGCTTCCCACTCGCGCAGGCGCGCAAGCTGCCGTCCGTTGAGGATCACAATGGGCCGGGCGCGCCGGATGGTGTGGAATGCATCGCCGTGCGCCGCGCCCTGCGCCACCAGAAACGCGCTGGCCGTAAGCGAGGCGCGGCCCACGCCGGCGTGGCAGTGAACCATCACCGGTAGCTGCTCGGCGCGGGCGGCGGCGATAAATGCCACCGCTTCCTGCAGCTGATTCAGCGTTGGCGGGTAGAAATCGGGCACGCGCAGGCGCAGGCTGCGCGGCGCGGGCGGGCCCTCGAACTGATCTTCGTATTCGTCCTGCAGGCTCAGAACGGCGCGAATACCCAGGGCGTGAAGCTGTGCCCACTGCGCCGGGCGAAACTGCCCGCCGACATAGAGGAGATCGTCGATTTTGCTGATGTTCAGGCCAAAAGCCCGCCGAAGCTGTGTGGCCGCATAGCGCCTGATCAGCTCGGGGTGGCGCGACAAGACAGCGAAGCGGGCATCTGGCGGGGCGGGGACGATTGTTTTTGGCATAGGGCACGGCTCTGAGAAGGGCGGATCCGCGCCCAGTATACCACGCGCGCCTACGCCCCGACGAGCACCAGCACGATCAGGTCGCCGCGCCCATTGCCCTCGCGCGCCGGCCCGCCCGCCCCCACAATCACAATCTGTGTGCCATGCGCGGTGCCGGGCGCCAGATCGATTGCGACACTGTAGGGCTCGCCGCTGGCAGTATGAAACTGCGCTCTGTGGCGTGTGCCGCTCTCGACTTCGGCCGGGCTGATGGTGATCGGGTAGACGACATCGCCCGCCAGCCAGTTGCAGTGCAGCGTCGGCACGCTGACCAGGCTGCCGCCCTGGCGCATGGTGCGCTCGTAGATCGGGCGGTAGCCGCTCGGCCCGTCGTTGCTGAAGTTCTTCTGCATACTCTCCCCGCTATCAATGATGGGCGCGGCGGCGGTGCTTGCTGGGTTGGGCGCTCTGTTCTATTAGACGTGCAGGATTTCTTTTTTGGGGTATAGGAGTGGTTTAATTTTGGATGCTCGGGCCGCCTGGCCGTGTTGCTGCGAGGCGCATGGCCGCATGCTGCCTCTTTTGTTCCGGCGCATTCGCTATTCAACGCTGTTTGCTCAGGCCGCAGGCTGCCTCTTTTGTTTAGGTGCCTTCACTATTCAACGCTGTTTGCTCAGGCCGCAGGGCCGCTAGGGCTCCCGCCCCAGCACCCCGGCCAAGGGCTAGCGCCCTCAAAAGGTGTCACTTTTTTGTGGAGGTGGACAGGATGCCAACAATCGGTATGATCCGCGTGCCAGCTTGAACCAGCCTGATTGGAGGAACGCCATGCCCACCTCGCCGCGCTATGATACCATTTCTGTACGCCTTAGCCAGTTGCTGCCCGCCCTGCGCCCACGACTGCGCGACCCGCTTGCCTGTGCGCTCGTCGGCATCTCGCAAGCCGTTTCCGCTCATCAACGCCCGATTGCTGCCTCCATGCCACTCGTGACGAAACACCAAAGCAAAATCCAGCGTCTCCGTCGCCTGCTCGACAATCCCAAACTCTCCGCCCAATCGGTCTATCACCCCATCCTCCGGAGCGCACTCGCTGGTCTCAAGCGCCAGCGCGTCAATCTCCTCCTCGACCGCGTCGTCCTCAGTCCGCACCTGAATGTTCTGGTCGTCAGCCTCGGCTTCCGCCGCCGCTCGCTGCCGCTGACCTGGCGGCTCCTCTCGCACGCTGGCTCCAGCACGCTTGACGACCAGCAAGCGGTGCTGTCTGCCGCTGCCACACTCTTGCCGACGAGCGTGCGAATTACCGTCCACGCCGACAGCGAGTTTCGCTCGTTTGCGCTGTTCTGCTGGCTGCGCGCGCAGGGCTATCACGCGCTGCTGGGCATTCGCGGCGCCTTGCTCGTGAGCAGCGACCTGCAGCAGCCTGGCAAGCGACTGGAACAGTGGTTGCCGCATCGTGACAGTGTGGCATATCTGAACACGGTCTGGATCCGCGAAGATAATGCAGGACCGGTGAATGTGATAGCGTGGTGGGACAAAAACGACCGCAACGAACTGATTGTATATGGAGTGATGAGCAGTTTGCCGGCACAGTGGCAGACCTATGTGTATGGCAAGCGCCGGATGTGGATCGAGACGTTGTTCCGCGACTGGCAGAGCGGAGGATTTGCGCTGGGCACAAGCGGACTGCGCGACCACGAGCGCTTTTCGCGCTTGCTCGTGCTGATTAGCCTGGTGTATGTGTGGTTTGTGAGCGTGGGACGCTGGCTGGTGAAGCGTGGCTATCGAACGCGAATTGACGCGGGAGCGTCGAACGCATGGCAAGTAAGTTTGTTTGGCTTGGCGGTGGCATGGCAAAACCATCTGCGCACATTCAATCAGCAGATGCCGCTCATCTGGTATTTGTACTTCTGACCGCTCAAAAAGTGACACCTTTTGAAGGCTTTCGCCCCAGACCCCGAATTTGATGCCGGTATCGAACGCGGTGCTGGGCGTGCATGCCTCCGTTATGCTGGCCGCTGGCAGCGTTCGATAAAATGCACAGCTTCACAAGCTGGTACAACGCTGTTCGACTGATGCCCTGCATTTTGGCATAACGGAGGCATGACCGCAAACCTCTTCGTTTTTTTCTCACGCTCTTTTTGGGGTCCGGGGCAAAGTCCCGGCCGGGGAGTGCAGAGGGCCGCGGCCGGCCCTTTGCTGTGGGGAACGGGGCCGCACAGGCCCCGACAGACTTTTCTGCAGAAAACAATAATCGCAGAGCCCGAGGGCGCGTAGCCCTCGCAAACAAACTGATAAGGCAACTATTATGATAGTGTATACTTACACCTCAACATACCGTGCAGCAGGTGCAAGAAAAGA
Source organism: Kouleothrix aurantiaca (assembly GCA_001399705.1). Classification (GTDB taxonomy): domain Bacteria; phylum Chloroflexota; class Chloroflexia; order Chloroflexales; family Roseiflexaceae; genus Kouleothrix; species Kouleothrix aurantiaca. The sequence goes on along the minus strand of LJCR01000245.1, from coordinate 913 downwards.
GAAGAGCCGATGAGCATAGAAGCGATTGTTGGCGAGGCAGTGGCGCAGATCGACGCCAGCCACGCCGCGCGCGAGCGGGCGCTGGCCACCTCGCGGGCGCTGGTGCGCCAGTGCGCAAACACCATTCGGGCGGTGCATCGCGGCGAGTTTGCCGAGGCGGCCAAGCTGCTGGCCGGCGCAGCGACGACGGCGCGCGATCTGCGGGCGGGCCTGGCCGACGCGCCGGCGCTCTTGTTTGCGGGCTATACGCAGGATGCGCTGAAAGAATATGCCGAGGCGGCTGTGGTGTATGCCCTGCTGCATGGCGACCCGCCGCCCGGCCCGCTGGCGCTCCATGTCGACCCGGCGGCCTACCTGAATGGCCTGGCTGAGGCGGCCTCCGAGCTGCGGCGCGCCATCCTCGATGGGCTGCGGCACGGCGAGGTGGCGCGCGGCGAGGCGCTGCTGGACGTGATGGACGAGATCTACAGCATGCTTGTGACGGTCGATTACCCCGACGCGATCACGGGCGGGCTGCGCCGCACCACCGACGCGCTGCGGGCAGTGCTGGAGCGCACGCGCGGCGATATGATGGCCGCCCTGCGCCAGGAACAGCTTTCGGCGGCGCTGGCCGCGCTGGAGGGGCGCTTGAGCGCGGGCGGCTAATCCTTGGCAGCCGGGCATACCAGGCGTACCGTTTGTTGCGGTAAATAGAAAAGTATTGTGAGCCGCTGACCGCGCCGTGAGCAGTTTCTCAGGCGCTGCCGGCGGTTTGTATTCCCAGTTGCAAGGCACTGGCTCTTGCGTAATCACCGCCACTGATGGGGAGCGCATGGAGAAGAAACGTTTTTCTGACACGCCGGATCTTGCTTCTTATAATGCGCATAACTTCGATCTTGGGGTGCTGCTTGCGCATATCAACGATGCGGTGATT
>LJCR01002449.1 GCA_001399705.1 Kouleothrix aurantiaca | reverse complement strand
GCATACAGCGCCAGCTGGTCGTCGAGCGAGACGGTGCCGCTTTCGGGGTGGTTGCCCGTGCGCGCCCAGGCGTCGGCGGGCAGGCTTTCCCAGAACGTGACCCAGCGCGCGTGCAGGGCCTGCAGCAGCGCCAGCGAGGTGCTCAGGTCGGCGCTTTGCGCATCGGGGAAGGCGGCCCAGCGATCCTGATCGTAGGGCTTGAGGGTGGGGTGATCTTCGGTTGCGATGAGCTTGCAGCGCACGTAGGAGTTCATGTGCGAGTCGGCGAGGTGGTGCACATTTTGCGCTACCGTCCACTCGCCCGCGAGAAACTGCGTGGTGAGCTGGGCGTCGCTCAGGCCGCCGACAAGGGCGGCGAGGCGTTCGGGAAGCGCGCGAATCGTGTCGATCAGGGTTTTGCGCTCGGCTTGGCTGGGCATATGCGTGTGTTCCTCTCCAAGATTCATGGGCGGGCTGGCATGCCACCACCTGCGGCAGCCCCCGCATGATACTACCGCCATGCAAACGGGATGACGCTCATTTGCCACAGCGTTAAAATTCGTCCAAAAATCCACTCCCAAAAACGCCGTTAGCTCCGTTCATCATAGGAAACCAAAAAAAGTTGCAATTGGGCGTGCGACCTACGCCCATGGAGCCAGGCTTGATGGTATCTGAGCATGTTCAACGGGCAGCCCTGCTGGGATTGCTGCACGACCTGCCAGCCGTGGTGCGCCGCTATGCGCCCGCAGCGCGCGGGCTGGGCGGCGTGCTGGATTTGGCGCTGCCGGCCAGCGCAGCCGAGCAGGCGCTGATCAAGCGCTCCAGCGCGTATGCGGCGGCGGGCGGCGCGAGCACACCGCTGCTTGCCGAGCCATTGCGCGCCATGCTCACGCGCTTGCAAAGCGGCAAAGCGGGGGAGGGCTGGGCCGCGCTGGGCAACCAGCCCGAAGCGCTCGCGCGCAGTGAGGCCCCGAGCGACAGCGCGCGCGCGGAGTTTGTGGCCGCGATGTGCGACACGCTGGCCGGGCTGGCC
>LJCR01002448.1 GCA_001399705.1 Kouleothrix aurantiaca | reverse complement strand
GGGCGGCGGCATCGCGACGTGGCTGATCTACGGCGCGGCCGACGCCAGCCTGTCGCTGTTTGCGCTGGTGGTGCCGGCCGGCGCGGCCACGCCCGTGCACGATCACCTGGCGTGGGGCATCGTTGGGCTGTACGCCGGCGAGCAAGATGAAGAGGTGTTTCGCCGCGCCGGCCCCGGCGACGAGCACCACGCCCCGCTGGAGCTGACCGAGCGCAACCACCTGCTGCCGGGCGATTTCTATGTGCTGCTGCCGCCTGAGGGCGACATCCACCGCGTGCTGACGACCTCGGCTGTGCCGTCGGTGAGCATCCACCTGCTCGGCAACGACACCGGCTGCACCTGGCGGCACGCCTTCACGCCCGAAGACAGCGGCGTGCGCAGCTTCCGCTCGGGCTGGAGCAACCGCCCCTGCCGCGATTGAGTTTCACAACCACGAAGACACGATTGGTGACGCACTACGTACTACGCACTTGGCTTTATAGTGCGTAGTACGTAGTTGCAAACCTTCAGCCCCAACTGCTCATATCGCGAACCTCACTGAACGAAGATACCGAACCGGTTCTCAGTTCTCGGTTCTTGGTTCTGCATCTCAGCGCCCTCAGTGCGCTCTGTGGCTTATTTCCCTCCGCGCTGAGCGCGCAGCAGCCAGCCGCCCGCAACGATTGCCAGCACGCCAATGAGGAAAAGCGCGACCGGCGGCCTGCCATCGTCGGCGGTGCGCGGCAGGCTGCGCGGGCGAACCTGCGCGCTGGTTGCGCCATTGGGTGTGGCAGAAGCTGCAACTTCGGTTGTCTGGTGGTTCTGCTCGGCGGGTGTGGCCGTCTGCTCCTGCGGCACCTCGCTGGGAACAGCCGTTTGCTCGGCGGGCGTGGCGGTTTGCTCCTGCGCGGTAGCGGTTTCCTGCGGAGTTGCAGTAGGCTGTGGCGTGGCGCGTGGCCGGCGCTTCGGCGTGGCAGTGGGCGGCACAGTCGTGGCCGTTGCTGTGGCAGTGGCAGTAGCAGCGACAGTTGGCG
>LJCR01002446.1 GCA_001399705.1 Kouleothrix aurantiaca | reverse complement strand
CGGCAAAGGCGGGCTCGGCCTTGATCGCGGCAAGCGTAACCGGGCGGGCGAGCAGGCGCAGCGGCGCGACATCGACCACGACCCGCTTCGGGTTGCCGCGCTTCGGGTCGGCGTAGGGCGCGCTGGTGATGGTGGCAATGCCGACGGCCTGGCGCTCGTCGCCGGTGTGGTAGATCAGCGCCTGGTCGCCGGGCTGCATGGCGCGCAGATGGATCAGGGCGGCGTTGTTACTCACCCCATCCCACACCGTGCCTCCGTCCCGCGTCAGATCGGCGAAGGAGTAGTCGTCGGGCTCGGTTTTCAGCAGCCAGTATTGCGTCATTGTTTTTGTTCCTTCAGTGGCAGAATCACACGAAACGTACTGCCCTTGCCCAAGCTGCTTGCGACGTCGATAGTGCCATGGTGCAAAGTGACCATTTCCTTGACGATGTAGAGCCCCATGCCCAGGCCGCTAATCTGCTCGCCGCTAATGTTACGGGCGCGGTAGAAGCGCTCGAATATGCGCTCGCGCTCGTCTTCGGGGATGCCCACCCCTTCGTCGGCGACGGTTATAAGCGCCTGGCCATCTGCGGCGCGGAGGCGCATGGTGATCATGCCGCCGGCCGGGCTGTACTTGATCGCGTTCTGAATCAGGTTGTACAGAATCTGCTCAAGCGCCTGCTCATCGCCCTCGATCATCAGCGGCTCGGCTGGAAGCTCGGTGGTGAGCGGGTGCTGATCGGTCAGCAGCTCAAGCTGCGAGGCCACGCGCGCCAGCTCGACACGTAAATCGAGCGGCACGATGTTGAGCTTCAGCGAGCTCTCGTTCAGGCGGTACATATTAATCATCGTATTCGTCAGGCGGCTGACGCGCTCGCCCTGCACAATGATCGCCCGAATAATGCGCTGGTCGCGTTCGGGGTTGGCGTGGCCGTGCTCGAAATGCCGGCGCATCATCTGGCCGTAGCTCAGCAGCGCCGTGCTCGGCCTGCGCAGCTCGTGGGCCACGGCGCTTAAAAACTCGTCGCGGCTGCGC
>LJCR01002447.1 GCA_001399705.1 Kouleothrix aurantiaca | reverse complement strand
CTCGGATGCCGAAACTGCCTGCGTGAAGTTGAGCGTAATGCCAACCTCGGCGCCGGGGCTGTTGGCGCGGATCACTGGCACCGCCATACCGTGCGAAAGCAGAATGTGGTGCGCGGCGGCCAGCGCGGCGTGCCAGTCGTGCAGGCCGGGTGCGTGCTCGCCAATCTGGTAGCTCAGCAGGCTGGCGCACCAGGGCTCGTTGTGGGTGATCCAGTGCTTCACCCGGTCGCCAAGCGCGCGCGTGACCACATCGGCATATTCGACAAACGCCTCGGCAGTGGCGCGCGCCGGCCAGCCGCCCGCGTCCTGCAGCACCTGCGGCAGGTCCCAGTGGTAGAGCGTGGCGAAGGGCGTAATGCCCGCTTCCAGCAGGCCATCGACCAGGCGGCTGTAGAAATCGATGCCGGCCTGATTCACCGCGCCACGCCCATTGGGCAGAATGCGCGGCCAGGCGATGCTGAAGCGGTAGGCCTGCATGCCCAGGCCCTTCATCAGCGCAATATCGTCCTGCCAGCGGTGGTAGTGGTCGCAGGCCACATCGCCGCTGCTGCCGTCGAGAATTTTGCCGGGCGTGTGCGAGAAGCGATCCCAGATCGACTCGCTGCGCCCGTCTTCGTGCGCCGCGCCCTCGATCTGATAGGACGCAGTGGCCGTCCCCCAGACAAAACCGGGGGGGAATTTGATTTGAGTCATCGACGTTGCCCCCTACTGTGCTTCGGGGGATGCGCCCGGGCCAAACAAGTGGCAGCGCACCCAGTGATCATTGCCAAGCTGCTCCGCGCCCGGCATCACCTGGCGGCACACGTCCATCACCTTGGGGCAGCGCGCCGCAAACGGGCAGCCGGGCGGCGGGTCGATCAGCGAAGGAATTTCGCCACGCGCCTCGGTTTTGCGCATCGACAGGCCGGCGCGCGGGTTGGGCACCGCCGACAGCAGCAGCTGCGTGTAGGGGTGCGCCGGGTTGTGCATCAGCTCGTTGCTCTCGGCGCCCTCGACCATGCGCCCGGCATACATC
>LJCR01002445.1 GCA_001399705.1 Kouleothrix aurantiaca | reverse complement strand
ATGCGCGCCTGCATCCAGCAGGGCGTGGATGTGATCGCGCTGCCGCCAGTGGTTGAGGACGGCTGGGACGCCGTGCTGACCGAGGCCAAGAACGCCAACATCCCGGTGATCGTGGTCGACCGCAGCGTGAGCGCCGATAAGTCGCTGTACGCCGCGCACATCGGCTCGAACATGGAGCTTGAGGGCGAGCGGGCGGCTGCCGAGTTCAACAAGCTGCTGCCGAGCGGCGGCGCGATCCTTGAGCTTTCGGGCACCACCGGCTCGGGCGCCGCAACCGGCCGCGCCAAGGGTCTGCGCAACAAGATCAACGCCAACATCAAAATCCTCGACTCGCAGACCGGCAACTTCACCCGCGCCGAGGCCCTGCCGGTGATGCAGGCCTTCCTGAAGAAGTACAAGCCCGGCACCGATTTCCAGGGCGTCTTCATCCACAACGACGACATGGGCATTGGCGCGATCGAGGCGCTGAAGGCGGCTGGCGTCAAGCCCGGCGACCTCAAGATCGTCTCGGTGGATGGCACGCGTGGTGGCTTCCAGGCGATGGTCGATGGCTGGTTCCAGGCCGATGTCGAGTGCAACCCGCTGCTCGGCCCGCAGGTCTTCGATATGGCCCTGAAGCTCATGAACGGCCAGAAAGTCGATGCCGAAGTGCTGACGGACGAGACCGTCTACTACCCCGACAAAGCCAAGGAACTGCTACCCTCGCGCAAGTACTAGCGCGCTTTCAGCGCAGGGGTTGGGGGTTAGGGAATAGGGTTTGGTGATTACAATGCAAAAATCATTTCCTGACTTCCACGTCGCTTTCTTGATACTGCGCTAGTGGTAGTGTGGTGGTAAGAATGTAATATCCACAGATTACGCAGATGACACAGATGAGGGTTGAAAATTCTTAATCTGCGAAATCTGTGTAATCTGTGGATATAGAGAATTCAGGTGCTTTTCGATTATTTTATTAGTAAAAGCGCGTTGTATTTCGTAAATCAAAAATCTGTGCAATCTGCGTAATCTGTGATTTT
>LJCR01002444.1 GCA_001399705.1 Kouleothrix aurantiaca | reverse complement strand
GATGCGGTGCGCGCGGGCGGCCGGGCTGAACATGTCGGCCCACCAGCGCCCGTCGTTGTACCAGAGCTTGCTTTGCGGCTTTTCGCCGGTTGGCGCCAACACGATATTTTTGCTCGCCCCTGCGGGCTTGTAGAAAAAAGAAAAGTCGGCAAAGCCGACATCGGCGGCCGGCGCGGGCGCGGCAGCCAGCGGGGCAGCAGAAAGCAAAACGGCCAGAAGAAGCAAGCCGCCAATGAAAAACCGGGCAATTCGCATGAAACGCTCCACAACAAGTCGCGCCAGGCCATATGCGGCGCGCTTCGAAGTGCGTGGCAACATTCATACCGCAATATTTCCGAGGCGAAATAGTAGCGTGTGCCGGGGAGTGCTAGCGGCCAATCCGCGAAACTCTGACCTCGACGCGCGGGTGTGGGATTTCGACCTGCACCAGCGCGCCGCCGCTGGCCTGGTTCTGCAGATGCAGGCGGCCTTCGAGCAGCGCCACGCGCTCGCTGCTGCCCAGCATGCCGTAGTGGCCGTCGGCGGCCAGCGCGGCAAGGTCGAAGCCGTTGGGCAGCCCGCGCCCGTTGTCGGCAATCGCCACCAGAATAGCACGCGGCGAGGTGTGCTTCAGGCTGATCTGCACGCTGCTGGCGCGGGCGTGCTTGCGCACATTGCTCAGCCCTTCCTGCACAATGCGGAAGATCGACAGCTCGATCGCTTCGGGCAGGCGCTGGAGATGCGCGTCGAGGTCGAGCGAGACGGCGATGCCCGTGCGCGCCGCCCAGTCGCGGGTGTACGATTGCAGCGCCGCGCCGAGGCCCAGGCTGTCGATGGTTGGCGGGCGCAGGTTGCCGCAGATGCGGCGCACATCTTCCACCAGCGCGCGAATGCTGCTGCGCGCCTCGGCAATGTCGTCGGCGTCGGCAATTTGCGCCGCCTCGCCCTCGATCTCCTCAAGCTGGTAGTTGATGCTTAGCAGATCCTGAATCACCTGATCGTGCAGCTCGCGCGCCAGCGATTTGCGCTCCTGCTCGC
>LJCR01002443.1 GCA_001399705.1 Kouleothrix aurantiaca | reverse complement strand
GGCCTCGCCGGGCGCGGCCACCAGCAACAACGGCGCGCGCATGGGCCTGTACGAGCCCATCCACGGCTCTGCGCCCGATATCGCCGGGCAGGGCATCGCCAACCCGCTGGCGACGATCCTGAGCGTGGCGCTGATGCTGCGCTATTCGTTCGGGCTGGAAGAAGAAGCCCGCGCAGTTGAAGAAGCCGTGTACGCCACCGTCGACGCGGGCCTTGTGACGCGCGACATCGCCACGCCCGACGAGCAGCCCAGCAACACGGGCGCGGTTGGCAGCGCCGTGGCCGAGCGCGTGGCGCAAGCGTAGCGAGCTTTCAGTTCACGATGTAGATATTTGGACGAAGGACGAACGACAAAGGACGAACAACCACGTCTTTATTCGTCGGTCGTCGTTCGTCCTTCGTCTTTTGTCTCTTCGCGGTAACTGTTTCGCAGCCTTTGATTGGCGTCTTTGCGCGGAGCCAAGCCATGACTTCTTCTGCCCAAATTGTGATCTGTGGCGCGGGCATCGCCGGCGTCGCGACAGCCTACTACCTTGCTACGCGACACGGCATCAGCGACATTGTGCTCGTAGAGCAGGGCGCGCCGCTCTCGCTCACCAGCGACAAATCGACCGAAGCATACCGCAACTGGTGGCCCGGCCCCGGCGACACGATGGTGCGGCTGATGAACCGCAGCATCGACCTGCTGGAAGAGATCGCCGCCGCCACGGGCAACGCAATTCTCATGAACCGGCGCGGCTACGTGTACGCCACCGCCGACCCGGCGCAGGTGCCAACCCTGCGCGCCGCCGCGGAAGAAGCCGCCACCCTCGGCGCTGGCGCGCTGCGCCTGCACAATGGCAGCCCCGGCGCGCCCGCCTACCAGTCCGTCGACCCACATGGCTACGCGAGCCCGCTCGACGGCGCCGACCTGATCACCGACCGGGCGCTGATTCGCGCGCACTTCCCCTACCTGGCCGAAGAAATCGTGGCAGTGCTGCATGTCCGCCGCGCCGGCTGGTTCAGCGCGCAGCAGTTT
>LJCR01002442.1 GCA_001399705.1 Kouleothrix aurantiaca | reverse complement strand
AAGCGCCGTCGATGTGTCGAGCGACTGGCGCAGATTCCCGCGCTACGGCTTCCTGAGCCAGTTCGGCGCGGATGTCGATGCCGCCGCCACGGTCGCGGCGCTCAACCGCTTCCACCTCAACGCGCTCCAGTTCTACGACTGGCAGTGGCAGCACCATCGCCCCTACTCGCCCGCAGCCAGCTGGCCCGACATAGCCGGCCGCAGCACCGCGCGCGAAACTGTGGCCGCGCTGATCGAGCAGGCGCACGCGCGCGGCATGCTCGCCTTCAACTACAACCTCGCCTACGGCGCGTACGACAACTACTGGCGCGACGGCAGCGGCGTGAAAACCGAGTGGGGCCTGTTTAAAAGCGGCGGCGGCAACTACACGCCCGAGCAGCAGGATTTCCACCCGCTGCCGGCGAGCTGGCCATCCAGCAAGCTTTTCCTGTTCGACCCGGCGAACCGGGAGTGGCAGGCGTATATCTTCGGCCCGGAGCGCGCGGTGTTCGAGCATTTTGCCTTCGACGGCTGGCACATCGACACGCTGGGCAAGCGCGGCCTGCTGTGGAACTGGAACAGGCAGATCGTCAACCTGCCGCTTGCCTACGCCGACTTCGTGAATGCGGCGCGCGCCGCGCTTGGCAAGCGCATGATCTTCAACGCAGTGGGTGGCTACGGCCTGAACGACCTGGCCGACAAGGCCGACGTGGATGTGCTGTACGCTGAGCTGTGGGAAAACGACGGCACCAGCACCTATGGCGACATTGTCGATCTGGTTGAAAAGACGCGCGCGCATTCCGACAAGGCGATTGTGCTGCCCGCCTATATGAACCGCGACTATGCCAACGCCAGCGCTGGCGGCGCGCACACCTTCCGCGAGCCGTCGGTGCGCCTGGCCGACGCCGCGATCTTCGCCGCCGGGGCCGACCATCTGGAGCTGGGCGACCAGGCTGGCATGCTGTCGAAGGAGTATTTCCCCAGCCAGCCGCTGGTGATAGGCGACACGCTCCGGGCGGCGGTGCAGGAGAGTTACGA
>LJCR01002439.1 GCA_001399705.1 Kouleothrix aurantiaca | reverse complement strand
CGTCGGTTGTCAGTCGTCAAGTCCGTGGCCGCAGAAGCGCAGCGCGGTGAGCGCGAGTGTGCGCGTCGCGGCGAGCAGATCGTCCAGCGGCACAAACTCGTCGGGGCGGTGCGCCACGCGCACATCGCCGGGGCCGAACATCACCGTCGGTGTGTTGCCCACGTTCACCAGCAGGCGCATGTCGGCGCCGTAGGTCATGCCTTCGAGCTGGGGCGTGCCGCCCGCGTCGGCAAACGCTCCTGCCACGGTCGCCGCAATCGGGTGGTCGGTCGCGATGGCGGCGGGCTCGAAGCGGCCGCCCCACCACTCCACCACTGGCGGATGATCGCGTAGCCACGGATCGGCCGCGGCGGCGGCGGCCACGGCCTGCTCCAGCTGGCGCTGCGCCGCCGGGATGTCTTCGCCAATCGCGATGCCGTAGCGCCCCTCGCACTCCAGGCTTTCGGCCACGCTAGAGGCCCAGGTGCCGGCGCGCACCGTGCCGATGCAGATCGCGTAGGGCAAGGCGTAGCGCGCGTACAAGCCGCTGGCCGCGTTGGCATTCCGCTCGCGCTCAAGCGCCATCAGCGCCGTGTACACCGGGAAGAACTTCTCGATCGCGCTGACGCCTTCTTCGCGCACGCAGCCGTGCGCCGAAAGGCCCGGCACCGTCACGCGGAAGTTGAGTGCGCCGGCCTGTGCGGGCGCGATGCGCAATTCGGTTGGCTCCATAATCACCGCGCCGTCGGCCCGGTAGCCGCGCAGCACCGCCGCCAGGGTGCCGATGCCGCCATCCTCTTCGCCGCCCACACTTTCGATCATCAGGCGGCCGCGCAATTGCACGCCCGCCACCTGAATCGCTCTGGCAGCAGCCAGCGCACAGCACAGCCCGCCTTTCATATCCACCGAGCCGCGCCCGTAGACGCGCCCATCCGCCACGGTGGCGGCGAACGGCGGGTGCTGCCAGTTCGCCACGTCGCCGGCTGGCACGACGTCGGTGTGGCCGTTGAAGATCAGGCTGCGCCCGCCCAGCCCCGCG
>LJCR01002441.1 GCA_001399705.1 Kouleothrix aurantiaca | reverse complement strand
TTCCCCGAAAGCCCGCAGAGAGACGTGCTGCTGTTCCTGATGAACTATGCCCCGCTGGACCGCTGGCAGCACACCATTCTTGAGATCATCCGCGACGAGGCGTATTATTTCGCCCCGCAGGGCATGACCAAGATCCTCAACGAGGGCTGGGCCAGCTTCTGGCACTCCGAGATCATGACCAAGAAAGCGCTCAAGGACGGCGAAGTGATCGACTTTGCCGACCATCACTCGGGCGTGGTGGCGACGCAGCCGGGCCGGCTCAACCCCTACAAGCTTGGCATTGAGCTGCTGCGCGATGTGGAAGAGCGCTGGAACAAGGGCAAGTTTGGCAAGGAGTATGAAGAGTGCGAAGACCTTGCCGAAAAGCGCAACTGGGATAAGCAGCTTGGCCTGGGCCGCCAGAAGGTCTTCGAGATCCGCAAGATGCACAACGACGTAACCTTTATTGATGCCTTTCTGACGCCCGAGTTCTGCATGGAGCAGAAGCTCTTCTCGTTCCGCTACAACCGAGACACCGACCTGTATGAAATCGCATCGCGCGAGTTTCAGGAGATCAAGCAGAAATTGCTGTTTCGGCTCACCAACTTCGGCCAGCCGTTCATCTACGTCGAGGAAGGTAACTACAACAATCGCGGCGAGCTGTACCTGCGCCACCGCCACGAGGGCGTCGATCTGAAGATGGACTACGCCCGCGATACCTTGCGCAACCTGCAAAAAATCTGGTCGCGCCCGGTGCATATCGAAACGGTGGTCGATGATAAGAAGCGCCTGATCTCGTTCGACGGCAAGGATTTCGGCGAGCGCAAGATCGACTAGCGCCGGCCCACGTTGGATCGGCTTCCCAAACCCATACGCCGGCAGCTTTCACCCTGCCCGGCCAGGAGCAGACCACTATGACCCTCGGAAAGATGCTGATTGAGCAATTGCGCAATACCGAGCAGCCGGCCACGCAGCCGCTGACGGTGGCGCACGGCGCGCAGAGCGCCGAGCTGGCGTTTTTCGACCGCGACCGCTATAG
>LJCR01000244.1 GCA_001399705.1 Kouleothrix aurantiaca | reverse complement strand
ATCGACGGGCGCGAGCGCGACTTCGAAGCGTACCGCGCCGGCGACGCCCGCTTCCACATTGGCATTGCGCGCGCGGCCCACAGCCCGCGCCTGCTCGAAGCCGTTACCGAGGTGCAGGCCGCCATGACGGAAGTGCTCGACGCGATTATCTACCACTCGGTGCAGGTGCTCGGCCACTCAACCGACTACCACTGGCGTATCCTCGACGCCATTCGCCTCCACGACAGCGAAGGCGCGCGCCGCTCCATGCTCGATCACATCATGGCTACCGAGAATGTGATCTACGGCCTGGTGCCCGAAATCATCGCCAAGCCCTCCCATCACCCGCAAGAATAACAGCGCGCCAAATACAAAAGGCCGCCTGACGCGACCCTTTGTGTGCCTGTGCGTATTGTCGGCGCTACTGCTTGCGCTTCTGTTTGATATGAAGTTCTTCGGTGCGGCCGGTGCGCTCGCTTGAGCGGGCGCGGTCGTCGTTAAGATAGGGCAGCAAGATCAGGGTAAGAATAATCATTGCCACAAGAAGCAGGCCCGGAAACGATTCCATCATGCGCGGCTCCACTCATCTGGCGCATTCTGATTGCGCATGAATAGAGCGTAGCAGTTTGTGCATTCTTACACAATGACAGCTGCCTGAAAGACGGCTGAGTAGGCGCGCTAGCGCAGCACGTCGCGCACAATCTGCTCAAGGCGATCGAGAGGAAATGGCTTGGGGAGGTAGTGATCGACGCGATGCTCGCGCGCACGCTTTTCGAGCTCGGGGGTCGCATAGGCTGTGATCAGCACTACGCGCGTCTCGGGCGAGGCTTCTTTGATCGCGTCGGTAAGCTGCAGGCCGTTCATGCCTGGCATATTGTAATCGGTTATTACCAGCGGCACTTCGCGCAAGGCGATCTGCGCCAGCGCCTGCGCCCCACCATTGACCGTCACAATATCGTACCCGCCGGTCAGATCGCGCATCAGCCGATGGAGAATAATCAGAATATCCGGCTCGTCTTCCACAAGAATAATCGCCGGATTTCGGACGGGTTGGTCGGGCATACAATTACTCCTCAAGCGGCGCACTGCAGGCGCGGCTCCTCCTGCGCGTCCATTCTATCATACAGCGCAACCACGGGCAACCGCATATGGCAATCTAATCGCTTATGGTGCGCTGCCGGCTATCGTTTTCTGTTCAGCCGGCATGTGCATACGCAGCGCCCTGCAAAAAAACAATACTGTCGATAGCATTCTGTTGCGGATCTGTTCTGAAGCACATCGCCGCAGCATACTATAATGTGGGCCACAATCGACCCCGTGCAGGGTGCTGTGAGTTCGGGCGAGCCTGCGCTACGCGCGAATACGCTGCCCCGGTGAAAGCAAACACATGAAAGTACTCCTTGCCGACGACGACCCCGTTTCACGCATCATGGTGCGCGTACCCCTGCTGCGTCTAGGGTACGAGGTTCGCGAAGTGGCCGATGGTGAACAAGCCTGGGCGCTGCTGCAAAACGAGCCGTTCTCAATCATGATCACCGACTGGCTGATGCCGCGCCTGGATGGGCCAGGGCTTATCCAGCGCATTCGCAACGCTGATCTGCCGAATTACCTCTATAGTATTCTGCTGACCAGCAAAGATGCGAAAGACGATATTATTGCCGGGCTCGATGCTGGCGCCGACGACTACCTGAGCAAGCCGCTCCACCCGAACGAGCTTCGCGCGCGCATCTCAATCGCCACCCGCATCATCGACCTGGAAACGCGCCTGCGCGCCGAGCGCGACACCGACGCTCTGACGAGCCTGCGCAATCGGCGCGCGATTTCTGCCGCCGGCCACGCCGAGTTGTCGCGCGCTGCGCGCGAGCGCACCCCGCTGAGCGTTGTTCTTGTCGATATCGACCATTTCAAGCAGGTAAACGACCGGCACGGGCACCAGGCCGGCGATCAGGCGTTGCGCCTGGTAGCGACGACAATCACGCAAAATCTGCGCCCGTACGATAGCGTGGGCCGCTGGGGTGGCGAAGAAATTCTGCTGTTGCTGCCCAACACCACCTCCGAGCACGCCGCATCGGTTTCCGAACGCGTGCGCTCCGCCATCGCCACAACCCCTTTGATCCTCGAAACAGGCGAGGCCGTGCCGCTCAGTGTCAGCATGGGGCTGGCCAGCACCGACTCGGTGGATCTTACCCAGTTCGAGCCACTGCTTCAGTGCGCTGATTCTGCGCTTTATTACGCGAAACAGCATGGACGCGACCAGGTGGTGATCTACCAGCCCGCGCCAAGCTCATCACACTATAGCAGTTTTCAGAAGTAAGGCTTCAGGCTTGAGCATGCCCCTGGCTTTCTGAAGCTCTCGCGGGCTACGAACACAGCGCTGTTGCTACAAACAGCGCGATAGTAAACAACTGGCAGGCGCCCCCACATACGTCTCAGACAGTCGCGTTTTCGCGCATGCTCATGATATACTGAAGCCATGCCAGAGGGCCTTCTGTGACGAGAATGGAGCAGCGCAATGGCTTCCCTCACCGAACGACTTGCCGATGTTATCAAGCGCAAACGCCAGCGCGATCGCTTTACCCAATCCGACCTCGGGGCGCGCATTGGCGCGAGCGGCTCGTACATTAGTGCGCTTGAGGCGGCCACAACCAGCCCGCGCATTAGCGATATCGAAGGACTCGCCACCGCATTCCGCACCACGGGCTTCGACATGATCTGCGAAGCAGCCAAGCAGGACGGCTATACATTTTCCGCGTCAAACCGTGAGCGCGACGCATTTCTCTCGCTCTATGATTCGCTTTCGCCCGAAAATAAGCAGCATGCGCGCACATATCTGCTGTTTCTGCGCGAACTGCAAGATCGCCCGCCGCAGGAGTAGGCGCAGCGAACAGGCTTGTGATATAATACACAAGCGGTACATTTCGCCGCCACACCACCGAAAGGACGAGACTCCCGGCTAAGGGTGAAAGGAACAGCAATGAAACAAGGCGATCGGGGCGGCAAGCCGAAACTTGGCCCGCCCATGCCGCGCAAGCCATACCATGATCTGCTGGACGAGATCTTTGCCAAAGCCCAGGCCGACGGTCACTTTTCAAACCTGCCGGGCGAAGGCAAGCCGCTCAAATTCGACGACGACGATATGGTGCCCGACGAAGATCGCCTGGCCTATCGCATGCTCAAAACCGCTGGCTTCGCGCCACCCTGGGTTGAAGCGCGCCGATCGATCGACCAGGAGCGTGCCGAGATCGCGCGCTGGCTGGCCGATGCGCAACGACGCCTTCTGCACCTGGATGCCAAAGGGCAAGTGGCGCTGCATGTGGCATACAAGCGCAAGCTCACCGCGCTCCAGGGCATGATCACAAACTTCAACCTGACGGCGCCCGCCGGCGTTGAGCACCTTGAAGGCGTGCGCATGGCCGAAGAGCTTGCCAAACTGAGCGCCTAGCACCATGGTGTTCTAGCCTAAAAAAGCACTGTGGTATAATGGCCCTGATTCAGCAGCCCTCCCCAATGGACACCAGCGTCTTTGGAGCGGCCAATCTACTTACCACTATGCTGTTGCAACTTAACGACTTGCTGTCGGCGGCAGTGCTCATTGTTGGCTTCTCGCTCCTTGCCTATATTGCGCTTCAAAACTGGCAAACAGCTATCGCGCGCGCGTTATGCGTTTTGCTGCTGGGAGTGGTCGTTGTTTTCGGCGGCGATGTACTTCTGGGCCAAGCTGAGCACGAGGCAACGATCCAGTTTCTGCTTCGCGCACAATGGCTCGGCATTACCTTGGTGCCGGCCGGCTATGCCCACTTATCCGATGCGCTGCTGACGTATAGCGGCCTGCCGAGCAAAGGTCGGCGCTGGCTGGTAGCGTTTGGCTACCTGTGCAGCCTGATATTTTTTGCCCTAGCACTCAGCGGCAACCTCCTGCTTTCGGGTGGCATTGCGCACGGCCCACTCGCACAGTTCGGCGCTGGCCCACTGTTTGGCCTGTTTGTCCTGTATTTTGCGGCAACAAGCGTATGGGGGCTTTGGGTGGTGTGGCAGGTGCGCCATATCGCCCTTACACCAACCCTGCGGCGGCGCCTGACATACCTTGGCGCAACGTTTCTCGCGCCCGGCTTGGCAGTGTTTCCCTATCTGATCATCGCCGGAACCTACCGGGTTCTTTCGGACAATATCGTCCTGCTGTTCTCGGCGTTAGGCAACAGTGGTGTCGCCGTCATGATCACGATTATGGTCTACAGCATTGCGTTTCAGGGTTTGCTGCTGCCCGATCGCCTGATCAAGCAAGATTTCATTCGCTGGGGGCTGTACGGGCCATTCGTTGGTGTCACGATCATTCTGTTTCTGCGCAGTACGCCGGTGCTGGCGCGCTGGTTCGGCCTTCCTGCTGCAACGCTCGTCATTTTTGGCGTGATGATTATGACGGTGCTCATGCCGATTTTCGTCAGCAAAATCAAGCCGTACCTGGATGCGCTGGTGTACCGGCAGGATCGCGCCGAGATCGCGTACCTGCGCACGCTGCCGCGCAATACATTTACCTATGCCGATCTGCGCAGCCTGCTGGAAAATACACTCGTGGTGATCTGCGGCGCGCTGCGCGTCGATACGGGCTTTGTGGCCGCGCCCGACGATGGCGCGAACTATACGATCAAGACGATGGTGGGCGCGCGGCGCGAGGTTAAACGCTTTGTTGCCGAGCACCCGCTGGCCGAGGTAATGCCGCAGATTGCCGCGCTGCCGCCAAACAGCCCGGGCGAGGTTCCGCCGATCGAGTCGTTTCTGCGCTACGACGGATTTTGCATGCTGTCGCTGCACGGCCCGGAAGGTGATTTTTTGGGCGCGCTTGGCGTGGCGTACCCCTCGGGCGGGCTGACGCCCGAGGCGCGCCGGCTGATTGGCGTGCTGGCGCACCAGATGGAGCTGGCGCTGACAACGGTGCATATGCAGCAGCGCCTGTTCGATAC
>LJCR01002440.1 GCA_001399705.1 Kouleothrix aurantiaca | reverse complement strand
GCCCAGGCTGGCAATATAGTCGAGTTGCTCACACACACCGCGCAGCGTGCCGCCATACAGGCCGCCGGGGGTGTCGGGCGCGTGAAATGGCTGGCCGCCGGTCGTTGCAAAGCGATCAATAAAGATCTGGTAGATGACGGCATCGCGCAGCCATGCGGGCACGCGCTCGTCGTCGACGTGGTAGGCATAGCTGCCGGCGCGGCGCACGGGCCACAGGCCCCAGTCGGCAAACATTTCTGCATCCAGCTCGGCAACGCCGGGCGGGCGCTCGCCGCCAGCCACGCCCGCGATCTCGGCGGCCCAGGTGCTGCTCTGCTCCGACCAGGCTTCCAGCCGGTAGCGCACCAGTGTCTGCTCGGGCTGCGGCGGTATGCTGCCCGACCAGATTTCGCGATAGCCCCACAGCAGCGTGTCCCAGGTGCTGCCGGTTCGCGTCAGTTCCAGCGCCACGCCTGTGCTTGCGACGCCGCGCGCGCCGGCTGGGTCGCGGCCATCGGTGGTGTAGTAGCAGGTGACGTGCTCGGCGGCGACCTGCGGGCCGAGGCTGACGCGCACCTCGACCGCCTGGCCTGCGCGCGGGTCGGGTGGGATGATCTCATGGTTGTGCGCCACGCCCGCGCTCGCGGCCCGCAATTGTGCCAGCCGCAGCGCGTCGGTCGCCAGCGTGCCAAAAACGAAATCCTGCGAGACGTTGTCTGTCATAGTAATGAGTCCTGCCAGCAGCGAGAACCGAGAACCGAGAACCAAGAACCAAGAACCAAGAACCGAGAACTGCAGAACCGCAGAACCAGGAACCTACAACCTGCAACCCACGATCTGCCAACCTGCGACTTTCAAACCTGCCGACCTGCCCACCTGCAAGCCTGCGCTGAAAGCGCGCTAGCGCCGGAGTGTGGCGATATAACCCGTCTGTGGTGCGAGATTCGGCCAGGGCATGGAAGCGGTGATACTGCCGCCATCGCCAACCGTCAGTGGCGCGCTGGCCTGCTCGCCAAGCAGCGGCGCAAGCTGGTAGGCG
>LJCR01002438.1 GCA_001399705.1 Kouleothrix aurantiaca | reverse complement strand
CAGCACTTCCTCGAACAGCGCAGTGGCCGCGCGGCGCGGCAGGCTGATCTCGTTGAGCGCGGGCGCCGCGCGGCGCGCATCGCCGATGTACTCCATCAGGATGCCGTTCTCGGCGGCGGCGTAGGGCTTGGGCACCGCCGCACCCGCCGCGTGCAGTTTGCCCATGGTCGTGTATTCGTGCATCACCCACGACGTGTGCGAAACCTGCGCGCCAAAGGCGGTTTTCTTGCCGATTGCGCGCATCAGGCGGTGATCGGTTTTCTTGGCGGCGCGGCCATCCGAGGTCAGGATGGCGCGGCCCTCGCGGTACATGGCATCGTTGCGCAGGTTGCGGAACTGGCGCGGCCGGTAGACTTTCGCGGCCAGCCGCTCGGCGCCGGTGTTTGGCTCGGCGGCGCAGCAGTAGACGCTGGCCTCCTTGCCGCCCTTCACCTGCGAAAGCACATCGGTGATCAGGCGCTCGTCGTAGAACGGCCGCAGCGAGTCGCGCAGCCAGCCTTCCTCGTAGCGCGCGGGCTGGTAGGTCGTGGAAAAGCCCGCCTCCATGCCGCTGGTTTCGGCCAGCGCGGCAACCACCTCGGCGCGTGGCGGCGCGGGCTTGCGCGCATGCTTGCCGCTCCGCTCGCGCGGCTCGAACTGCTCGGCGTAGCGCTCGTACGGGTCGGATTCGAAGTCGTCGCTCGTCATCGCTGGCGCGCCTTCCACTCGTCGCGCAGCATACCCATCTGCACCACGTCGACATACTCGCCGCCAAAGAAGGCTTCCTCCCGCAGGCGGCCTTCTTCCACAAAGCCCAGCTTTCGGTAGGCGCGAAGCGCGCGCTCGTTGTTGCCCAGCGTGGTCAGCCCTACGCGCCGCCAGTTCTGGATGGTGAAGGCCCAGCGCAGCAGCACGCGAATCGCGTCGGGCCCATAGCCCTTGCCGAGATAGTCGGGGTGGTGAATGGCGATGCCGAACTGCGTCGAGCTGTTGCGCCGGTGGCTGTGGTGCAGCCCGCAGTTGCCGATCACCACGCCGTC
>LJCR01002436.1 GCA_001399705.1 Kouleothrix aurantiaca | reverse complement strand
CGACGATCGAGAACAGGGTGGCCGCGACGAGCACCACCAGCCCGGCAATCGCCCAGCGCGTCAGGCCGGCCTGCAGCACCAGGTATTGCTGCTGGGTGCGGTTCACTTCGAACAGCGCGTATTCCTGCACATTGTCTTCAATCAGCTGCGTGACATCGCGGATCTGGTCGATCAGCGCGAGATTTTCCCTGAAGGTGCGGTGACTGGCGATCTGGATGCCCATCTGGTCGATCTGGCCGCGCAGGGTTTGCAGCGTGCGCTGGATAACGTTGAGCTTGACGCGCCCCTTCTCCGAGTCGGTGTTGCTGATCATCTGCTGCACGCGCTGGTCAACATCGTCGAGCACGGTGTATTGCGTGCCCTGGCTGAACGGCTTTTTGCCCGCGACGATCTCCCACATCTCGGCGTCGATGGTTGGTTTGATATAGCCGTTGATGCTGTTGGCGGTGGTGATGTTCTGGATGATTGCGTCGTACTGGGCCTTGTAGCGCAGGCCCGGCGCGATCAGAAAGGCGTAGGGCGCGGTCATCAGCACCACGACCATCAGCAGCGCGAGCAGGATTTTCTCGCGGATCGAAAGACGCAGCGGAAACCAGCGACGCCTGGCCGGGCGCTGGCCCAGCATTAGCGCGCCCGCAGGCGGTGCGCCGGTCTGGGCGCGGATCTGCTCAAGCAGCGGGAGATTTTCGTCCATACAGCCCTCGGAGAGATAACAGAAGTCAGGATTCAGGAGGCAGGAGTCAGCAGACTTCTGGCTTTATGAAGCATTGTAGGATATAAAGCACATACAATTAGGAAGAACGCTACGAAGCGTGCACAATCTGCGTCATCTGTGAACTCTTTTCCCTCAACCCTGGCGGCGATACTCGTTCGGCGGCAAGCCGGCGACCTTGCGAAACACCGAGTAGAAATAGCGCGGGTTGTTGTAGCCCACCTGGTAGGCGATCTCGCTGGAGGTGAGCGAGGTGGTGCGCAGCAGCTCGGTGGCCTTGCGGATGCGCACGCTCGTCAGGTATTCTA
>LJCR01002437.1 GCA_001399705.1 Kouleothrix aurantiaca | reverse complement strand
GCGTTCGCCAGCAACCGCGATGGCGACTACGACATTTTCATCATGAATGCCGACGGCAGCGGGCAGGCCCCGCTCACGGGCGGCAGCGCCGACGACCGCTGGCCCTCGTGGGCGCAGTAGGGAAAAAGAAACCAGCAGTCAGGAGTCAGAAAGCTAAACTTCTGACTCCTGACTTCTGATTTTTGACTGCTGCCTCATTATTCCGCGGTGCGCAGCTCGGCCACCAGGCGCGCGCCGCCCGCGCCCTGCTCGATGCGCAGCCTGCCACCCAGCAGCTCAAGCGTGCGGCGGCTCAGTTCCAGCCCAAGCCGCGCCAGCGCGCTGCCGCGCCAGATGCCGCCGTCCTCTGGTGCAGCGCCAAACATACCAGCCTGCGCGGTGCTGGGGATTATGGTTTCCGCCAGGGCTAATTCGAGCGTCACGACCTCTGAATCGCTGCTGCGCGCGTGAAAGTGCAATATTTCAGCCGGCGCGATTTCAAGCGCAAAAATCAGCATGCCAGCTACCGCACGACGCAGCCACTGCGGATCGGCCCAGACGCGGGGCAGCGTCTCGCTGAGCGGCTCGAAAGTCAGCTGCTGCGAAATGATCAACTGCTCGAAAGGAAGCAGGGCCTCCTGCAGGCACGGGCCAAGGCGCACCGCGCCGGTGTGGAGCTCGATCTCGCCGCTTTCGATTCGTGCCAGGTCGAGCAGGCCATCCACCAGCCGCAGCAGCCGGTAGGTGTTGCGGTGGATGGCGCCGAGCGCTTCGTGCTGCTGATCGCTGGCGATCGGACCCAGCACCCCTTCTTCGTACAGCTCGGTGAAGCCCAGGATGACTGTGATCGGTGTGCGAAACTCGTGGCTGATCGTGTCGAGGATGGCGGCGCGGGTGCGCGCGGCGCGGCTGGCTTCGTCGTGCAGCAGGGTTTGCACCAGGCTGATGCGCGCTAGCCCGGCCAGCACGTCAATCGCGGGCTGCGTCGCCGCACTCACCACGCCGGGCTGGCCTGCCACCAGCAGCGCGCCAATCAAGCCG
>LJCR01002433.1 GCA_001399705.1 Kouleothrix aurantiaca | reverse complement strand
GGCCGCGGCCGACCTGCTGGCGCAGGCCGAGCACGATCTGGTCGCGTCGGCAATTATGCCCACGCCCAGCCGCGCCCTGGCCGAAGCCACCCAGGCCGAGGTTGCGCGCCAGCTCGAAGCGCTGGAGCGCGCCGAGGTCGCGGCGCAGTCGATTGAGGGGCGCGGCGGAATTGTGGTGGTGCCCGATCTCGACGCGGCCTTTGCCCTGGCGAACGACTACGCGCCCGAGCACCTCTGCCTGCTGCTGCAGGAGCCCTGGCAGCACGTGGGCAAGGTGCGCAACGCCGGCGGCATTTTTCTGGGCGAGCGCTCGTTCGAAGTGCTGGGCGACTACGTGGCCGGCCCGTCGCACATCATGCCAACCGGGGGCACCGCGCGCTACGCCTCGCCCGTCAACGTCGACGACTTCCGGAAAGTGATCTCGCTGGTGGGGCTGAACGAAGCCGCGCTCCAGCGAATCGGGCCGGCGGCCGCGCGGCTGGCCGACGCCGAGGGGCTCACAGCCCACGCGGCAGCGGTGCGCGCCCGCCTCGGCGGTCCATAATCAATCTGGTATAATACGGCGCAATCCCATTGCTATGCGCCTGTAAGGAGGCAGCTCATGTCCGCGTCGTCTTTTCTCGTCAGTTTCATCAACATTCTGTTTAATGTGCTGACCCTGGCGATCTTTGGCCGGGTGCTGGCGTCGTGGGTCGATCCGTTTGCGAACAACCGGATCACCCAGATCCTGCGCGACATCACCGAGCCGATCCTCGCGCCGATCCGCAGCCTGATGCCGAACACGATGATGTTCGACTTCTCGCCAATTATTGCGACGCTGCTGCTGCAAGCACTTGGGAAGCTGCTTCTGGGCGCGCTGGTGCGCTAGCTGATTTGGATCGCCGCAGAGAGCATAGCCGCTGGAGGATGGCCAACCCATCCCGGGGCGCTATGCTCTCTGTGGCATAGACGGAAAAGGGTTCTCATGGAAGGTGACATCCCCGCGCAGCCCCAAGCCGCGCAGCGCGAGGCAGCGCAAGGC
>LJCR01002435.1 GCA_001399705.1 Kouleothrix aurantiaca | reverse complement strand
CTGCATAGCAAAGGGAAGAAACACCATGCCCATCGTTCAAAGCGTTTCGTGGTGGTGCTTCACGCCGCGCCTCATGCCGCCCGAGGAGTTTGTGCGCGCCGCCGCCGAGGCGGGCTACTCCGCGCTCGATCTGGTGCCGCCCGAGCACTGGGAGCTGGTGCGCGCCCACGGCCTCACGATTTCATCGGTGCAGGGCCATATGCCACTGGAAGTGGGGCTGAACCAGCGCGCGCTGCACGCCCAGCTTGAGCGCGACATCCGCACGCGGCTGGAACAAGCCGCCCGGCTGGAAATCCCGACCGTGCTGTGTTTCAGTGGCAACCGCAACGGCCTGAGCGACGCCGACGGCGCGGCGGCCATGGCCGAGTCGCTCGGGCGGCTTGCGCCCGCCGCCGAGGATGCGGGCGTGACGCTGGTGATCGAGCTGCTGAACAGCAAGGTCGATCACCCCGACTACCAGGCCGACCATACCGCGTGGGGCGCGGAAGTATGCTCCATGGTTGGCTCGCCGCGCGTGAAGCTGCTGTACGACATCTACCACATGCAAATCATGGAGGGCGATGTCATCCGCACGATTCGCGATTACCATCAGCACATCGGCCACTACCACACGGCTGGCAACCCCGGCCGCAACGACCTGGACGACGAGCAGGAGCTGTTCTACCCCGCGATCATGTGCGCCATCCGCGATACCGGCTTCAGCGGCTATGTGGCGCACGAGTTCCTGCCCAAAGGCGAACCGAAAGCTGCACTGCGTGCCGCCTTCAAGCTGTGCGCGCCGCATCTGGGTGAGGTGTAGGGCATTCGCCCACGGTAATGATGAAATAACAGTATGTCGTAATTCAACGGAGCGATGCACATTTTCTTGTGTGCAATTTTTCCGCGCGTAGCGCGGAAAAATTGCACACAACATTAATAATAATTACCTTGCTGCCGCAGGCGAAAAGGACAGCGTCAGATCTATACTGCAAAAATATAAAAGAAGGGGCAGGCCACAAGCCTTGCCCCTTCTGCGTGAAAT